>JAQYVT010000114.1 GCA_030145345.1 Desulfobacterales bacterium | reverse complement strand
CCCCGGAGCCCGACCTGGTTGGACAGGGCCTGTTTCGAGAAAAAACCAAAATAGGTGTCTCCCGAATAAACGGTTTCATTGGCCTGGAGGACCATAAAATCGAAATGCTCGATGATCATATCCGCGGCTTCGGAAACTTTGGTCATTCGGGCACGTATGGCCAGTGTTTTTTCTTCGGGAAAAATCCCTCGATGCAAAACGGCATTTCCCCCCAGATTTCTGAATTTCAAGTCATTTTCACTTCTAAGGGCAGACCCCAGATAAGCGGCCAGCCATCCGCAGGGCTGCAGTGCAATTTCGAGGAATATGCAAAGGGGCATGGAAGATGATCGATCTGCTTTAAAATACCATGCATCCGGCGGAACTCGATATTCGCCTTCTATCCAGCCCCCCGGCTTTAAGACCCAGGGTTCAGGCTCGACAGCGACAATTTTATCCAAAAAAGAATAGGGCGGGCCCGGGAGTCTGGCAATCACCCGTTCTCGGTCGAACACTTCGTAGGGTTTGCCAAATGCTTCGGAAGGCTTTCCAATGGCAAATGCCAGTATCTTATCACGGTCATACAGGGCCGTTTTCGGATCCAGAATTTCTGCCCTCTGTCGTCTGATCTCTGTCGTCTGATCTCTGTCTTCTTTTTCCTCCCAGAAAGATTCGATGTTTTCTCGGGTAACATGGGTCATTTTCAGGGACATGTCTTTAAATGATACGATGGGATGCCCGTCGGCATACATCCGTGCATCGGCGATGACATACGGTTCCGGTGCATACCCGAGTTCCTTTATGTCCACTTCATACCAGACGTGCCGGGTATCCGGAGTGACCGGCCCCCTGCATTTAAGAACGCTTTCAACCCCCTTCACAGGTTCGTAGCAGACGCCGGGTTGGGTGGTGACCCATCCTAAGCGCTGAATAAATACCCTGAGGGTGTGGGCACAGCATTCATACATCAACGTTCCGGGCATGACCATGTCATCCATGAAGTGGCAGGTTAGAAACCAGTCGTCGGGATGAATATCGGCCTCGGCACGAATCCGTCCAAGCCCATACCGTCCGCCCTCAGGATCCATCCGAAGAATTCGATGGATGAGTTTCATCCGGCCCCCGGGCAATCTCAGCGATTCCGGAAGATGGATGCCGTCAAAAAGGGGGCCGAAGCATTTGGATAGTTCGCCGTGTCTCAGCGCTTCCACCGCTGCATCGTCGTAACTTTCCGTGTAAAGGGGTACCAGATTTTTCCAATCCAAAGGTTTTTTTCCCACAAGCCTTCGGGTGTCTTCTTCGGTTAATAGGATGCCGCCGGAATTGCGCACCTCTTCTTCGGTGAAAAAACCTGCGCATCCGTTGTACATGCTGATGAGATGAGAATCGCCGATATACCCTTCGAACTTGAAAAAGAACAGATAGGTTTCCCCCTGACGAGAAAAGTGGTCAATTTCGATTTCGTAGCGAATAACGTCACCCGGCTTCGGCAGGCCCCGGTGAAATTTCACCACGGCATCCAGGAGCCGGTAGCTCCTTTTTCCTTTGACCGCGTGGTCGATGCCCAGGTAGGCGCATAGAAAAAGGTCGGCCTGACCGGCTTCCACCGATATGCAGACCGGCGCTCGACCGCCGTCCAAATACCATGCTCCCGGAAGCACGTCATGTTCTGTGACCAGCCGTCCGGACTTGAGAGATCTTTTTTCACCCGCTATTGAAACAATCCGGTCCACCAGCATGAGCGGTTCGTCGGGCAATCGAACCCTGACGTTGTAGGTGTCCACAACGGCAAACTCCGGGCCCAGTACCTTGGCAACAGATCCGACGGCAAACTCCAGGCACATGTCCCGGTTAAACGCCGGTTCGGGGATAGCGCTCGGCGCATGGGGCACAGCATCGGAAGCATCACCTGGTGTTATGGGCTTTGCACGTTGCTTTTTATCCTTATCTTCAGGAATATCGGAATAAAACTCCAGTGAAGCCAATTTGGGCAATGGTTCGCCATCCGAGAGGATGGTTTCAAGAAGGCGTGTTTGAGTGTCAAAGGTCTTCTCAAAGCCTTTGCGCAGCGTGTCCGAAAAATCGAGAAACGCCTTGTGGGCGTCGGCCGTGGCCCTGGTGCTCTCTGTCAGGGTGTCGATTATTTCCGCGTACTGAATGGGGCCCGACGGGATGGGCAGATCTTCCTTCGGCAAGGATACATCCTGGGGGGCGGGACGAGGCAGAGGTTCGGCTTTTCCGGGCACGACGCCGTCTTTTAGTTTCGGTTCGTCCACCGGTATTTCCCCGCCCTCTTTTGACCATTGTGTCTCCACCGCTGTTCCGGGCAGGGAAGGGGACGGTGTTTTCCCCCCCACAACCCGCTTAATCTGAGGGCCTGATTTTTCCTTGAAAGTTCCGCTGACAATGGAAGGGAATGCATCGATCCCGTAGAGTTGGTCAAGATCCACCGGCACTCTTTCCGAAATCAGAGCGCCCAGAAATTTAAGGATGGTCAGCGGGTCGTCCTCCCCGCGGCAACATGCTGAAACTGCCAGGTGGGGTTTTTCATGGAGAATCGTTTTTATCATTCCCGTACAGGAAGCATGGGGACCCATTTCAAGGAAGATACGGATGCCGTCTTCATGGGCCTGCTCGATGAGCGTTTTGAAATTAAAACCCGAAAGGGCCTGTTCTAGAATCGACGCTGCAGCGCTTTCACGGGTGGGACGGTAGGCGGATCCCTTTGCACAGCTGTAAAATCGGACATTTTCCGGAGGGGTCGTGGGAAAAACGTGAAGTTTCTTGTAAGCTTCTGCAACCGGACCCGCGGCGTCACAATGAACCGTGACCACCCCTTCAAGAAAGACGGCGTCACAGCCCAGTTCCCGGATCACGGCCTCGACATGGTTTTGCATGCCCCCGATGACACACTGATCCGGTGTGTTGATGATTAAAAGTTTTGCAAAGGGCCATTTGCCGATAATTTTTCGGACCCGGTCCCCAGGGCGATTCACCACCGCTGCGCACCAATTGATATCCTCGTCGAATGGTATTTTCCATGCACGATGGGCTGCATTGCACGGACCTGCAAGTTCGGTGGTAAACAGATCGGTGGCCAGCATCCGTTCTAACATTTGGCCCCGGTCCGGCCAGGCGCCTACGGCAAAAAGCCCTGCGGATTCCCCAAGGCTGTATCCGATAACCGCGTCTGATTTTATGCCGAAACTTTTGATGAGATTGGCCATAACCCCGCCGTGAACCACCTGCCCGAATATCATATTCAAAGGGTCTGCAACAATCCTTTCATGGGCGGCCGTTTCCCATCCCGGCGCCCAGGAGGTCCTCCAGGGGACATAACAGCCCGGAAGGAGCTGGGTTTTTAATTGAAGGGTTTCGGCGTCCATCGTTCGAAGAATTTCAGGCCACAGCACACCGATGCTTCTGCCCATGCCCACATAATGGTTGCCGGATCCGGGGAAGACAAACGCCACCGAACCGTCAGAGCCCGAAGGCGAAGGGGCAAAACTGACACCCCCCGGACCGTTCATGTTCTGTTGCGTATGGGACGATACGGCAGTTAGTGCCTCATGGATCGATGTTTCAAGTTGCGATATGCGTTCTCCAACAATGGATACCGCAAATTTTTTATCCGAGTCCAATCTGTTTTTAAGATACCAGGATCTGGCCGAGGCTTCTATCTTTTCATCGATGGCCGGATCTTTTTTCTCAGTAGAAGATAAAGGGTCATCTCGGTCCGGCGCGTCTTTAAGATGAGCGCTCAGGGCACGAAGACCTTCGATCAGATCCTTTGTGCTATTGCCCTCCACCACAAAAAGTCCCGGTGTCATAAAACCCAGCGGTCTTTTTCTTTCTTTTTTGATTGTTTCAGGGATCCTTTCGGAAGGCCCATATTCAAACCCTTCGAGGATGACATGCATGCAGTTGCCGTCTGTGGTCATGGCGCCGGTACATGCCCTGCGGGGACCGTCTTTTCTATCTCTCATCCAGTATTGGGCAAAGGCCGGTATATGGAATGTATGGTTTTGCCATAGGGGTTCGCCGGTTTCCGTAAAGTTCGTTAACGGGGGGATGATCTCCTGATACAGGCAAAGGCTGGTTTTAACCAGTGATGCCAGACCGGCGGCAGCCCCTGCATGCCCGATATTCGGTTTTACGGATCCGATGGCACAGGGTGTTTTTGGGTCGGTAAAATATGCATTCAGGGCTTCGGATTCAGTCCGGTCTTCCATGGGGTTGCCGCTGCCATGGGTCTCGAAATAACTGATGGAAGCGGGTGAAATGCCGGCATCTTGAAAGGATCGTTCGAGCGACAGAACATAGGCATTCTTTGACGGCGAACCGGTCTGAACACCGCCGCCCCCAGCCTTTCCGATCCCTTTGATCACGGAATAGATCCTGTCGCCGTCTTTTATGGCCCGGTCAAGCCTTTTGAGAACCAGCGCCGCAGCACCTTCGCCGGGAAGCGTCCCATCCGCCGACCGATCGAATGGGCTGATTTTGGGATGGGTTGTAAAGGGACGTATCCGGCCGGCGGTGACGACACTGCGAACATCGCCGCAAAGATCCACCGCCCCCACAAGAACAGCTTCGGTCTCTTCTTGCTGCAAAGATCGGACTCCGATTTCAAGGGCCTTCAGACCCGAGGCCGCTTCATTGGACACGACATAGCTGGGCCCTCCGAAACGAAATTCCCTGGCGATCCTGCTGGCAATGATGCCGCCCAGGGCGCCCAAGGTTCTCGTGGCGGTGAGCGGCGGACGAAAGGCATCCTGCAACGACGCCAGCCATCGGGCTGTGTTTGTCGGGTCATCAAGATTTAAGTTGAGACCGCTGCTTTTTTTCCAATTCCCAACGCGGTTGTGCAGGTTCCACCGGAGGTGAAAATCGGTGGCTTCGAAATCAAAGTCGATGCCGATGACGGCCCCCATGCCGGGCCGGTCTTCTCTAAGGGGGAGTCCGGCATCGTTCATGGCATCGCCGGATACTTTAAGCATCAACAGATGTTGGATAAGGATATCCGGAATTTCATTGGGCGGTATTCGAAAATCTCTGATGTTCAGAAGGAGTTCCGTCATGAACCCCCCCCATTGGGCCTGTCCATTCAGATGCATGTCGGCAATGGGGTCGCACCCGTTCCACCGGTGTTTTGGCCTGCGTGCAATGATCGATTCTCCCCGGAAAATTATTTCCTGAAATTCTTTTAAAGATGTCAAGGGACCGAAAACAGACGCCATGCCGATAATCGCCACCGGTGGCTGCGGGATCGATGATTGATGGCTGACCGTCGACACTGGACCATCGTCGGCGCGCAATGGAATATCCGATGGAACGGAGACGGCTGACCGTTGAAAATCGTCCATTTTCAATCGACAATTTTTAATTTCAGGATCCCATTCTTCAAAAAGCAGGTGGCTGTTTATTCCGCCGAACCCAAATGCGCTGACCGCGGCCCGCCGGGGGGTATCGGAATCTTTTCGGTGCCATGGATCTGCATCGGTTTGAACCCGAAACGGACTGTTGTGAAGGGGGCTTTTCGCCGGCGCTCGATTGAAATTGAGCGATGGGGGCAACACCTTGTGTTTGAGTGCGAGAAGGGTTTTGATCATGCTGGCGGCGCCGGCACCGGTCAGCAGATGGCCGATCATCGATTTGACCGATCCGATGGCGCACTGACCCGGAGAGCCGCCGGATTCGCCCCAAAGATTTCTTAAACTCTGAAGTTCCACGGCGTCTCCCACCGGGGTTCCTGTGCCGTGACATTCAATAAGATCGACGTCCTGGGGAGACCATCCGGCAGCGGCATAGGCGCTGTGCATGGCGCGAACCTGGCCTTCGCTGTCCGGGGCCAGAAGGTTGCCGCGCATGTCATTGGACAGCCCGATCCCTGTGATGACCCCATGGATGGTATCCCGGTCCCGCAAGGCATCGTCCAGCCGTTTTAAGACGAGGATTCCCGCACCTTCTCCCACCACGAGACCGTCCGCCCTTTCGTCAAACGGGGCGCAGCACCCGGTGGGGGATAATGCCTGAAGCTGGCTGAACCCCACCTGGGTGTAAAGGCATTCCGGTCTCGAGATTCCGCCGGCCAGCATGGCATCGGCCCTAAAAGACCAGAGTTCGTCGCAGGCAAGTTTAACGGCATACAGGGATGACGCACAGGCGGCGTCAAGGGTCAGACTTCCACCGCCCAGACCGAGCCCTTCGGCCAGCAAAGCGCCGGGGAGGCTGGTGACTCTGGCGGCCAAACATTCTGCCCGGGAAAGGGGGTGTTGTGTGTTCGGGATGGATCTGTTGAAAAGTTTTTCCTCGAATGATGTCCCCAGTATCTTTCGGGTGATCGACGAAGAAGCGTCTGTGGGGAGTGCTATGGCTGCAAGAACAGTTCCGATGTTATGTTTATCGATGGATGTGGTTGCGCAGCTGGATAATGCTTCCCGGCCGGTGTGAAGGGCCATTTGATGCAAGGGATCGAGGGCATTTAAAAGGTCCTTGTCAAGGTCGATTCCTTGGGGGTCGAAATTAAAATCGTCGATCAGGCAGGCCTGTTTTGTAAAGGCCTTGTCCGGCATGGGATCCGGATGAACCATGAGATCCGGTTCGGCAATCCATCGGCTTCGGGGCACCTCGCCGGTGGTATCGACCTTGTCAACGATGTTTTGCCAAAAGGTCTTCAGATCGGAAGCCCCGGGGAATATTCCGGCCATCCCGACCACGGCAATGGGTGTTTTTTTTGCCATAATCAACGAATTACTATTTTTTATTTACCAATGACCAATAACCAATAACCAATGACCAATAACCAATGACCAATCACCAATAGCCAATGACCAATGACCAATAACCAATGACCAACCCCCGAGAACTAACGACCGAAAACCCCTGCAAAAGCGTATACGATGGCGGCTGCAAAGTCGAGAAGCTTGTCGAACCAGTCACGCTTTTCAACATAAGCTGAAGGCTTGGGATCTGTCGGATGGGACGGTTTTTCTACAGGTTTCTGTTTCTGACCGTCAGCAGCATCTTCAGTTACGGTTATCGGCCCTTGTATTTCTCTTTCCAAGGGATCCTTTGGGTCGGGTGTGTCCGCCGCCTCGATTTCAATTTTTTTAATGTCTTGAGCGCTTTCTTCGGAAAGATCGGGGCCGACCGATTTCAAGTAAACTGAATGCCACGCATCGAAACATTTTTTTTGGAAATCTGATCGGATCTCAGGCTTCAAATTGTCAAGGTTCCACAGCATATTTTTAAATTTATGACGATTAAAAACAGATAGTTGGAAAATATTGTCGCCAATCTCCTTGTAGGTCGGCTGCAGCGCATCTGTGGATAATTTTTTTATGTTTTGATCATTGGCCGTTTCAGATACAATTCGTTGCAGATTCTCTATGCATATCTTTTCATCAAACATGTTGTCTTAGGCTCCTTTCCATTGATTTTGTCGTTGGGTTGCCAGGCGAACATTGTTGGAACATTGACCGGATGTTTCTGCCTGTCCTACAATAGTTGGCGCAAAAAAACAATACGCTGTTACCGAGTGTCCGTCCACAATTTTAAAATGGGCACGGTGTGTTTCCTATGTATAAATTGACGCCGATTTTTTTCGTATGCCTTGAGTGGTAAGTGCCTAAAAAGACCCCATTTTTTAGTCTTTCGAAATTCAGACGCTGCAGCCGGAAAAATACCCCAGGGTGTCAAACCCAAAAAAGCGCGGGCTATAGTCGGTGTATGTAATCAAAATAATTGAATTTTTTTACAATTGTTTGACGATGTTGCATTTTTCTGGTATTTGTTAAATAGGATTTTTTCGAGTCCGCTGAAAACGGATGTTACCTGGAAGCGCAAAAGGCATGTATCATTAATATCCCCTAATGAGGGCCCAGCTTTAAGGAGGATCACATGGTTGTTAAAGTTTTCATTAAACGCGTGGTACCGGAAGACAGGGCAAAGGAAATGATACCCTTGTTCAGACAGATGCGGGTACTCGCTACAAACCAGTCAGGCTATATTTCCGGTGAAACATTAAAAAGTCTCGATAGACCCGATTCGTTTCTGGTCATCAGCACCTGGCAGTCTCCCGAGTACTGGGAAAAATGGCTGTTGAATCAAGAGCGGCGGGAAATCCAGGATAAGATTGATGCGTTGCTTGGCGGGAGAACCGAATACGAAATGTTCCATTACGGATTTGGGGAATAAACCCGAATGCTGCGATGGTCGACGCCCTGCTTTTCCATAATCGCCCTGATTATAGCAGTCCCCAAAAATATGTTCCGCTTGAATTGCTTACGGTTAAATTTCAGTAAGCTTCAGGATAGTTCCGTTTCGATGGGGAAGCTGTCTGAGCCAATTAGAGCGCGTTAAAGCGAACAGCATAGCGGTTGTCAAAGATATTGATAATTATCATATTTCCGCTGATTAACCTTAACACCTTAGACCGGTTTGCTTTTACGCGGTTTTATTTGCGAGTTCTTGCCGATGGAAACGGAACTATCCTGGGGCTGAAACGGAATGTTATTCTGCGAAAGGCTATAAAAACGCCCTTTATGATGACACCCCATTGATTCTGATTGTCGGAATATCTCGTCACGTAACCCAAAGATGTACACCCTTACGCAGCCAATTGGAAAGGAGGTCGATGCATGCGTCAAAAGATATTTAAAGCGATGGTCGTCACAGAAGCTGAGAACGATCGGTTTGTCAGGAACATCGAAGACAGACACCTTGATGACCTTCCAAAAGGAGATGTACTTGTAAACGTCGAATACTCCTCCCTGAATTACAAAGACGTTCTTTCTGCCATCGGAAACAGAGGGGTCACCAAAAACTATCCCCACACCCCGGGAATCGATGCTGCAGGGAGGGTGGTTGAAAGTCTCAGCGAGGATTTTAAAGCCGGAGATGCGGTGATCGTCACCAGTTATGATCTCGGAATGAACACATCCGGCGGTTTCGGGCAGTACATACGGGTTCCCTCGGAATGGGTGGTCAAGAGGCCCGAAAACCTTTCCGCTCGTGAGAGCATGATCTTCGGTACAGCGGGCTTCACCGCGGCCCTTTCGGTTTTCAGGCTGGTGGACTACGGCATTACTCCGGACATGGGACGCGTGGTGGTCTCCGGTGCGACAGGCGGTGTGGGAAGTATCGCCGTCTCCATACTTACCAAGGCCGGTTATGAGGTTACGGCGGTGAACGGGGTTGTGGATGAAAAAGATTTTCTGTTGGAAATCGGCGCCAAAGAGGTCATCAGCATTGAAGCGGCCATCGATTCCAGCGGCCGGCCGATGCTAAATGGGCTTTGGGCCGGCGGCATCGATACGGTGGGTGGCGAAATACTGGCAACGACCATTAAGTCGACGAAAGACGGCGGGGCCGTCACCTGCTGTGGGAACGTGGGGTCCCATGATCTGCCCCTGAACGTCTATCCCTTTATCTTGCGGGGCGTTACGCTGATGGGAATCGATTCCCAGAACTGCCCGATGCCCATGCGCCTGAAAGTCTGGAACAAAATTGCCGATGAATGGAAGCTGGACCATCTGGAACTGTTGACCACCGAGGTCCCTCTGGAAGGATTGAACCAACGAATCGATCTCATCCTTGAAAGGAAGCACAAAGGGAGAACCATTGTAAAACTGCCGAATTGAAAGCAGTGAGGGTTTTACTCCTGAAAAACCTGGTCCTCGGGGCAGGTTAAAAACAAGGGCGATGTCATTTTTATCGGTTGAACTGGAATTTTGGAATAATGGAGTGGTGGGGAAACAATTTTTTCAACCCATTACTCCAACTCTCCATCACTCCAACACTCCGGCCCGCATATAGGGTATACTTCACCCCTCCGGGGTGCTGTCACAACCGGGTCCTCCCCGGATATTTACTATGCACCTTTAGGTTTTAGATTTGCTGTGGATAGAATGAGTTCAACCAGTTTTTCAGCGGGCACGCGGCTCATATTTATAATCAAGTGAAACAGCAATGGATCGTCAAAGCCTTTTCCGCAAATTGAACGGAGAAACCAATGCTGATTTATATCCCGCCGTTCAAGAATTTCCTGCGCTTTTTTAGCGGGGATTTTCAAGTGTTCGACGGCATATTTCTTCCGCCAATCCATGGAGGAAATTAGGCGGAAATGATAACAATTTCCCATATCTTTCAAGAAAAAACATCCTGCGCGTCCTACGATCACCACATTGTCTTCTCGGGCCGTTTCTAAAATGAGGTTTCTCAAGCTGTTCTGATATTCCTGCTCTTCGACCACGCTTTTATCGAATCCCACAATTCGTTCGATATAGCTTTGGTTGAAAGCCTTGGAAAATGTGTTGGATATTCGGTATTCTCTACTTTTTTCAAAGGATTCCAGGGTTTTTTCCGAGACATTCAGATCTTCGGCGATTTTTTGAAAAAGGGATTTGTCAACGTATTGATAGTCGAGTTTTTTGGCAAGCATGCGCCCGAGCTTTCTGGCGCCTGAAGCAAAGTCCCTGCTGATGGTTATGACGGCCATGTATTTTCTCCTTATTATAAAAAATGATTCTTCTCCAATTTAGTTGGAGAAGAGGGTCCAAGGATTCCCTCCGGGCCGTAGGCCCTATGGGCCGGAGGCAGGGGTCAAGGATCCAAGGGTTTGTTTTCTAAAGACTTTATCAGCGCCTTTAACATTCTTTCTATTTCTGCG
>JAQYVT010000113.1 GCA_030145345.1 Desulfobacterales bacterium | reverse complement strand
AAAAAAACATACTGGCCCTGGCCCGTGAGCACCTGAAACCGCCATACCCCTTTTGAACCCGATTCGGAACAGAAAGATACAAAACAATCATCACAAATTTCTTGGGAGTAGTCCTGAAACACCAGCCACGCCCGGCAGCGGGAAAACATGATCCACCGGTCTTCAGGAAATTCCGGATCCAGATTTCCTGCCAGAAGGGCATTGTACCGGCTGGCGAGTTCACCCCAGGAAACATGCGACCGAAGCATGGCACCCCGGCCGTTGGTCCCCAGCATCAGCAGAGATCGATCCGCCAGATCCGACCGATCATAGATCTGTTTTACGGTGGCATCTTCGGGCCTGGAAAGAAAAAGAAGCGGTCCGTCCACATGTCGGGGCGCTCCCGGCGTGTAAACCGACAGCTTCAGGGAATAAGACTGATGAATCCCGGGGGGCGGCAGCGGGGAAAAGAGGGCAAAAAACCATCCATCTATACCCGGCAAACTTTCTTCCTGGGACAGGCACCTGTTTTGACCCATGATTCGAGCACGGAAAGGAACGTCCCCACGAACCATTAGAAAGTGGTCCGGCGGCACCATGACTTCCCTTTTAATGTCCTGTGGCCATTGCCAGGTTATCACCCTCGGTTCATCGCCCACCGGGTTAAGACTGCGGCAGTATTCCACCGGGCTTTTGGCCAGTTCCCGAGCCGCCGGATCCGCATCAAATATATCCATATCCTGGATGCCGTTATAAAATCGAAAGACTTCCAGAGCCTTGGCACGCAACCGCTGTCTGGTTATTCTTTCCGGGAATACTGCAGTTTGAGACTCTGCGTTGAGAATAAGATCCATATCTTTCTCGTCGGCGGTGAGGCAGAGAACCTGGCCGGGATCGAGGCGGCAGGCATGCTGTTTATCAGAGGTTTCGATGACCACCGGCTCTCCGGTGACAAGGTCTATTAGGGACGTTCCTTCCATACCGGTCTCCAGAGGGTCCCAGGCCCCCAAGGCCTTCCGACGATCATCAAGATTCACCACAATCAGGAGCTTTTTCCCCGACACACGGTGGTGCCGAAGCAGTGCCAAGTGATTGCCCTTCCCTTTCTGGACCATTTTCAGCTCAGTTTGGTCATGGAAGGCGGGATGCATCTTGAGGAGGGTGTTGAGGCGTCGGATGGGTTTCACCTGGTTGGTATCCGCCCCCCAGTTCAGAGAAGGCGATCCGTGGACATCGATCTTTTCAGAGGCATACCATTCAACACCGTTGGCAAAACCGAAACCGCCCTGTTGGCTGAAAAGCGCGCACAGGGCTGTACGCATGCGGGCAAAGACTTTTGACCGTTCGGCCAGGCGAAGGTTGTCGTGGGTCTCGGCAAAATGGACGGTAATTCCGTCACTGGCTGAAATCTCGTTGGCTCCCGGAAGATAGGCTTCGATCTGACCCCGGTCATAGTTCTGAAACAGCTCTGAATAGGCCCAGTTGAAATTGGCGTTGTTCAGAAGGTCACGGGTTACGGAAATTTTCCCGCCAAGCCCTTCCAGGAAAAAAACCGTGTCCGGATACTGGTCTCTGACCCTGGCAATAATGTATTGCCAGGCAGGAACCGGTATCATATATCCTGCATCGCATCGGAACCCGTCCACACCCCGGCGACACCAAGTAATGAAAGCATCGGCCATATATTGCCACAAGCCTTTGTTGGCGTAATCGAGTCTTGTGAGGTCCGCCCATTCGACCCCCCAGGCGCCTGGAACTTTGATCTGGCCATCCGGGTCTCGAACGAGCCATTGAGGGTGGGTTTCATGGAGACCCGCAGCCCACCCGGTGTGGTTGATGGCAATGTCGATAAAAACCATGGCCTGACGCTCATGGACGGCATCCACCAGTTCAATGAATTGTTCCAGCGGCGTAGCCCGCGGATCGAATTCAGCCAGGGCCGGATCGACGGCGGTAAAACTGAGGGCGGCAAAGGGGCTCCCAAAGCGCCCCATGCGGGCATAAGTGGTGGGCGTGGGATGTATGGGAAGCAACTGGAGTATTCGACATCCCAGTTCGCCGATGATGAAATCCAATTCTCCGATCAGATCACGAAAGGTTCCCGAAGGCGGGATGACGGTGTAACCGTTCTTGTCCAGATCCTGGATTAAATCTTTATCTGAATCAAATGAAAAATTGCCGCTCTTGTTCGGGCCGAACTGGCGAACAAAGGCATTGTAGATGATATTCGAACAGCAGGTGCCCGCAGGCTCCACGTTGATGATCACATTGGGCCCGTCCGGCCAAACCGGCCGGGTCTCACCTTCCCCCAAAAAGAAACATTTGGCTTCAAAATGCCCGACTTCACACAACGGAATTGTAATCTTAAAGCTCCGGTCATCAACCCGCTTCATGGGGATATCGAACCAGTCCCGGGCCAGCGGCGGCTGGTTCTTGTCCACCGCTTGGATGATTTCCCGTCTGGCAACTTCTGCATGGCCGATATTGGTTCGAAGCCATGCACTTCCCTTTTGAGGATTCGCAAGGGAGAGTGTAAACGACCGGATATCGCCCCGAAACATGAGGATTCGTATTCCTGGAGCAGGATCCTGAATGACCCATCTCGATTTATCCACCAGGCCTCACTATAACAATTTAAAAGGATGAGATTCGGATTGAAGGTTCTCCGAAGCTCCGTTGAAACGGGGTCTCCCCTCGGCCCAACACGCTGAGGAGAACCTTCCCGACCAGGTAATAAAAATAAATATATTTCAATGAAAATCGGGTGTCAAAGGAAAAGGTGCCGGCAAGCAGGGCGACAGCATTTGGTGTTTTCACGTGGTGACGGCGTATTCTGCCCGCATACGGGGCCCGTTCTGAGTGACAGGTCGAGACCTTTGCAAAACGCCCCTTTTTTCCCAATTTCTGCGTCAGGCTCAAATTGTGCACGAAGTGAAGCTTTAGCTTTATCCTCGAAATACTCAATGTATTCCTATGATTAAAATTTTCACCTTCCTTGAAATTGAACCCCGGTTAAATATTAAGTAGGAATTTAACTGGGCAGGCAAAAATGAACATTTTTCAAAGGTCTCGGGTTAGAGGGGCAATAATTCTGAGATTTTTTTTCTGAGTTCATCGGCTGCAGAGTGGCTTTTGACGAGATAGCCATCCGCTTGAGAAAGTTGACGATCATACAGGTGGGTGTCGTGGGCTGTAACGATGAGCACCGGGAGGTCGGGATCTCGCATTTTTATATCCCGCAAAACATCCCATACAAGGAACCCCCGCTTAAGATATTGATTCAGTAGGACAATTTGGGGTTTGAAAGATAGAACATTCTCCATGACAGCCTCGATATTATCGGTCGTTGACACGGTATGCCCCCGGCCGGCCAGGGCTTCCCGGCACAGATCCTTTATCCATCGCTGATCATCTATAACAAGTATATTTGCCATTGTTGTCCTAATTGATCGCAAACAAAATGGGAGAAATATGATAAGGGTTTAGTTTTTTATATATTTTGTAGATACAAATGTATTTTCATAACACTTGGTTAGATAAGATATAAATCTTTTAATACCATCCCATTTTGTTTGCCCTTCGGGAAAGCCCTTCAGAGGCGGACAAGCGGATGATACCCCATCTCCGGAGCTTGTCCCCCTCCGGCGGGTTATCAAGGGCTCGCAGTAGACGACGGCTTCGTCCTTGATGCCTTGGATCTGCCGGCCTTGCTTGCCCAATGAAATGTTTACCCCCTAGAATGCGAAGCCTATTCCTCTGGGGCAACGCCTATTTCACCGGGGCATCCTAAACTTTCGCTCAATTAAGGTGTTATCCACCGAAAATCGAAAAAATATCCAGCCTATTTATGAAGATATGCACTAAAAATTTCGATAATATTTAACACCGATTCCGAAACGAGACGCGTCTTTTTTGCCCATATCTTTCCACCACTTTACCTGAGCGAGGGATACGGTTCGAAGGCCCTCGCAGAGATCCGGATCAGAAAGATCAACCTGGCAATCTTTTATTTTGAAGAAAATGTTGGTCCCCTCTTTAAACAGCGAATCGGACTCGAAATACATACCATCCCGACTATAGTTGAGCATTTTGGCATTACATACATTTTCTTTATTAAAATATACACAAACAATGGACGCGTCACATTTACGACGATTATCGATTCTCTTTTCCATATAGTATGAAACCTCCGACCCCGAATTTCAGTAAATTATTGCCGACAAATCGAACTACAACCCATCGAATTAATTATTTATATCAATCTCTTCGAGAACTATTCGCTCAAATGCTGAGTTTAATTGATTTTTATCAAATTTTAATTCTCATTGTCCATAGAGCAGAAGGTTCATTTTAATGGGAGAAATCCCTATGGCGCAGGAACTTGTCCCGGACATCCCCGGGAAATACAAAATGGTTCCCTTGAGCCCGGCAGATCTGCTTTTCCATGTGAAATTTTAAACAGTTTTCGCCCTGCCAAATGGCAGATCAGATCTTGACAAAACCTGTCAGACCTGGAAATATGCCATTTTTATAACACTATACGGATTTTCCTCTATCAATTTTCAATTCTAATCGGAAAAGGTGTCGAACATGAAATGGTTTCTTTATGCTATTGCTTTGATCTGGATCGGAAGCGGTGCCTGGATGATTCTTTATTCACATAAATCCAGGAAGGTCTTCAAACAATTGGTCAAAAATCTTGATCGTAGAATTCTCTGTACGTTACCGGCTGTCACCGGAATCCTGCTCTTATTATCGGCACCATGGAGCCGTCAGTCTTGGCTGATAAGGCTTTTTGGAATTTTAGCCGTATTAAAAGGGGGGTTTATATTCTGGAACCCGAATAATCTGTATGATAAAATTGCCGACTGGTACTTAACCTCGGTATCAGATCAAACCTACAGGTTTTTTGGGATTATTACGTTAATTCTTGGAACCGTAATTCTATCTTGGATTATTTAGACAAAAAGGAGCAATAGACCATGGCACTGACAAAAGCTCAAATCATCGAAGAGATCAGCAACCGAAACGGATTCACAATCAAGAAATCCACCGAATTGGTGGAATCCCTTTTGGAAATCCTCAAAAACACCCTTGCATCCGGCGAAGATGTCCTGATCAGTGGATTTGGAAAATTCTGCGTAAAGGATAAGAATTCGCGACGGGGCAGAAATCCTGCAACCGGCGAAGATATGATGCTCTCGGCAAGAAAGGTCATCACGTTTAAATGTTCGGCCAGTCTGAGAGATGGAATTAATGCATAGAAGCGTTATGAAAATGTATCTGTATCTGCAAATTTTACAAAAAATTAAACACGTGTAATATTTCTCCCGGTTTGTTTACGATCAATTAGGGTTTCAATATCTTTGAGAAACAACGAACCGTAAAATAAATGACTGCCGCCCACAGCAGACTGTTCGTGAAAATGGGTATGTATATCAATTTCCCCGGAAACCATTGTCTTGAATACAGTGAAAGAGAAATAATCGGGAAATATAACACCTTTGTTATCCAGATCAGCATCTTGACCCACATGGACATCTCCCCGTTAAAAGCATTCCCCGACGTGCCGGCCAACGCTATGGCCACAACTGTTTTGCTGACACCCAAATGAACCAGGGCAATCATAAAAATCACAATAATTTTCTTCGATAATTGTTTCATATAAGGTTTCCCCGGATCAATCCTCACCGTTTCTCCATGATCGATGTTTTTCCATACCTGTCGGGATTATCTCATAAATCATATTTTTTTTCAATTCGGTTGCCCCTTTAGCGCAGGGTTAACGCATTTGATTTCGGTACAGCGAAGCGACGGCGTGTTTCTCTTGGAAACCGACGGGCTGTTCGAAGGGCTTTAGTACGCGTTAGACCGAGCCGAATGAAAATATAATTTAAAACATACATCGGATATTTTATTGACGAATTGTTCTTTATAACTCTGGCACGGATCGGGCTTACGGGTGCTTAAGCGCAAGTTCCAGTCGGTTGGAAAGAGATATGTGCCGTCGTGGAGCGTTCTCTCTCTATTGGGATTCAAATGCGGTTACCCTACCCTTTAGCGAATTATGGTTTTGCTTGACATTCCATATGACTGCGATAAACTCAAAACAGTGTCAGACATACAAAGGTTTTTTAGTAGGACCCGATAACCTTCTACTACTTTTCAATCAATGAAAGGGAGGGAACCATGGACAAACTCTTGAGAATCAACATGGGAATGGACGGTGGACCGAAAGCCAGCGAAGAACCGCTGGGCGACTACGCCGGTTTGGCCGGCCGCGGCATGACCTCGGCCATTATCGCCAAAGAAGTACCGCCGTTGTGCCATCCCCTCGGAAAAAACAATAAACTGGTCATTGCCCCCGGGCTGTTGAGCGGGAGCCACGCCGCTCAATCAGGACGTGTTTCGGTGGGCTGCAAAAGCCCCCTCACCGGCGGAATCAAAGAAGCCAATTCCGGCGGACAAGGTGCTCAAGTCCTCGCCCGGCTCGGATATGCCGCCATAGTACTCGAAGGAAAACCCGGTGACGACACCCTCTATAAAATCGTCATCAACAAAGATGGTGTAGATATCACCCCTGACAACAGTTTGAAGATGATGGGGAACTACGATCTCATCGACACGATCAGGGAAGCATACGGCGACAAGGTTGCCTGTATCTCCATTGGACCTGCGGGTGAAATGAAAATGGCCGCCGCTTCCGTCGCCTTCACCGACGTGGAGCAGAGACCCACCCGGCATGCAGGTCGGGGGGGTGTCGGCGCTGTAATGGGATCCAAAGGCGTTAAAGTCATCGTGCTGGATGACACGGGTATGTCCGCCCGTAGTCCCAAAGACCCGGAAAAATTTAAAGCAGCCAACAAGGCGTTTGTCCAGGGTCTTAAGAAGCATCCCATAACCGGTGAGGGACTCCCTTCCTTCGGGACCAACATTTTGACCAATGTCATTAACGAAGCCGGGGCTTTGCCCACCCATAACTTTCAAACCGGCCGGTTTGACGGTGCCGGCAACATCAGCGGCGAAACCCAGTCGGAAATCATGAAGGCCCGGGGGGGCATGGTTGCCCACGGCTGCCACAAAGGCTGCGTTATCCGCTGCTCGGGCATCTACAATGATAAAGACGGCAACTTTGTTACCAAGAGACCGGAATATGAAACCGTCTGGGCCCACGGCGGAAACTGCGGTATCGATGACATGGACGCCATCGCCGAACTCGATCGTCTGGACGACGATTACGGACTCGATACCATTGAAATGGGTGCCGCCATCGGTGTGGCCATGGAAGGGGGGGTGGCCAAGTTCGGTGATGCCGAAGCCGCCATCAATCTTCTGAAAGAGGTCGGGAAAGGATCCCCCCTGGGCCGCATTATCGGCAACGGTGCCGCCGTAACCGGTAAGGTCTTTGGGGTTGAAAGGGTTCCTGTGGTCAAAGGGCAGGCCCTGCCGGCCTATGATCCCCGGTCTGTTCAGGGGATGGGGGTCACCTACGCCACCACCACCATGGGGGCCGATCACACGGCCGGTTATGCGGTCACTGCCAACGTTCTCAATGTCGGGGGCAGTGTAGACCCCCTAAACCCCGAAGGGCAGGTAGAGCTCTCCAGGAATCTTCAGATCGCAACGGCCGCCATCGACGCCACCGGAATGTGCCTGTTTATCGCCTTTGCAATTCTGGATCAGCCGGAAACATTTGAAGCCCTTGTTGACATGATCGGCGCATTTACCGGCCAGGATCTCACTGCTGACGATGTCACCGAACTGGGGAAAACGATCCTTACCTTTGAAAGGGATTTCAATTCCCGGGCCGGCTTTACCCAAAAGGACGACCGTCTGCCCGATTTCTTCAAGACAGAGCCGCTCCCGCCCCATAATGTAACGTTTGACGTCAAAGATGAAGATCTTGACCGGGTCTATAACTGGTAAAATCCCTTGTATTCGACCTTGATCCCATGGGGAGTCCCGCAGGGGGCTCCCCATTTTCATCTGTGCTAAAGAGACCCATGGAACCGAAACCTGAAAATTATTCGACCATACACTTGAGGCTCACCGTAGAATCGGACCGTCTTTCACTTTTTTCCTCGCTGCTCGGACAGGGTTTTACACTCAAAGTCCGGACAGGATGCTCCGTACGAGAACTGCTGTGCAGACAACTGGGTGTGCGTGCAGACTATGTCGATCATCGGATTCAAACGATATTTCTGGATGGAAAAACTGTGGACGATGTGGACACCGCTGTGATCCGGCAGGAGTCCACCCTGGCCCTTTCAGCCGCAATGCCCGGGTTGGCAGGGGCCACGCTGCGCCGCGGCGGTGCGTATGCAGCCATGCGGCGTCAAATTTCTCATCAGAATACAGCCGGCCACAATTCTGTTGCAGACGGCGTCGTGATGCTGAAGCTTTTCAACCTCGTGGCATTGGAACTGGGGCCTGGGTTTCTGAAGCAAGGTGTCTGGATCCGGGGAAAGCATATGGAAAATTTCTTTAAGAAAGTACCGGATTATTTCTGGCCCGGGTGCCGGGCCGCAGAAATTGACGGTACGCCCCTGACGGTGGAAGAAATAGGGCGTTTGGAATGGAGACACCGGCAGGTTTTTCTGAAACTCGAGGTCAAGGAAAGCGGCTGATACCGGCCCATAGAATTTCATTTGCGGACGCCCTGTTGTTTATGCAACGTTAGGGTTAAGACAATGATATTCCCAGGTACGTGAGTTCCTGCTTCAACACGTCATACCCCGGTTTCAAACTGTGATTGCTCTGAATCGAAGTGCCCACCGTGGTTAACAGACTGCGTAATTTCGTTATATTCGGCTTGGCTTTTTCGAGTTCTGTGCGGCAGTCTCCGATAATATCGACAATCTCATTTTTGGGGTGTTCCGGCAGATCTTGGAGTTGATTGATGCCGGGTTTTATGGCGTCCAAAGCGTTTATCAGTTGCCGGCCGAGTTCCGCATCGATGGTCTGAATGGGACCTGCGGGAGAATACATGTTGAAGATCTGTGATTCGACGCCGGTTCCAGACATTTCGCTTTTTTTCTTCAATGAATGTACAAACAGATCGATTTCAGTTCCCACCTTGTTCAGTGCATGATCTCTGGCACTATCGAGCTGATCCAACAGCTTTTCCGCCGTTTTCGGGGCATTGAGTATTTTGATGGTGTTTTTGATATAACCTTTGAAATCAGGCAAGTCTTCGGGCAGTTCATGGGCGATCAACGCCTTCAGCTCCGAAGACAGTTCCTCGGAATACTGTATCCCCGTGGTTGTAATAAATCGATACAGGGTATGCCATATTAAATGCGCCCGATTGTTGACGGCGCGAGCACACAAATCGGTAATCCGAACCAGGGTCGCGCCGGAACCCAACGCGCCTTGTACAGCCATTTTCGTTTTTATCGTATTGAGTTCCTTCCGGAGCTGTTCCCATTGCTCTTTCACTTCCAGTTGCGTGCGCCGGCACGCCAGATCAACGATCTTTTCATCCAACATATTAAAACCTCTTTCTCCTACCCTAATTGATCGTAAACAAAATTCAGAACTGAAGTAAGTATTTAAAGTAAAGAATCCGGACCCTGAGGACCAGGTTTTTCAGGACTAAATAAATGTTTTTTGGGCGTTTGTTCAAAATTTCATATATCTTCTATCAATGAAATATGTTTTTAAGCGAAATTTCTCTATTTTGTTTACGCTCAATTAGGGTTCTATAGATTCGGCGCCACGAAAAACCAAATGACGATAAAAACCGCCAGGCCGGTTACAGCGAGCGTTGCCAATATCCAAATCACTTCTTTTCCGGGCGTCAGTTTTTTAACCATCGAAAAAAGATTGGGAACCTTTTTTTTCTCCAAATATCCTTCGATGCTATTTTTAAAATCTTTCCATTCTCGATGTTGGGACATGGCTCAAATCATTCTCAACATGTTCTGGGTTATTAGAACCCTAAGGTTGCAAGTGTCGAAGAAACTGACCCATAGAATCTTTAAACCGATTTTGCCGTGTTATCAATACAACGCAGGGTTCACGTATTGTGATCATGCAGAGGATATTCTGGATACTGGGTTGTTGAATTCTACACCCATCCCTTTTGGACTGACCCAAATAATTTTACCTCTTGCTCGGATAGGGGTGTCAAAACTGGCGTGGAAAAGGGTCATAAAAACTTCTTCGTCAACAGACATGGCAGATGCAGTTTCGATAAATACGCCGCCGGAACTTGTATTTTTAGTGTATTCCCTGAAATTGTCCGTTTCCGTTTCACAAATGGTATAGATGGACATCTCTTTTCTGGAATATCTCCTTTTTTCATAAAATTCGGGTTGCTCCGCGTCATCGGATTTGGGCTGCTGCCATTTATCCAGACCTCTGAGGAGTGTTCGCATCTGTTCTTCCGACAGCGTGGGAATGATTTCTAAAATTCGAGCTTGGAGTTCAGCGATACGCATTCTATCAAAGTCGTTTTCCATCGGCGTCCTCCTTGTATGTTTTTAGAAGATCCTGGATGGTCTCTTCGATGAGGTGGTTTTGCTTGTTTCCCATATGGTTTAACTACCTTATATAAACGAAGAAATCAATATAAATAGTTTTCTCCTCAGGGCAAATGCCTTCGAATCTAAGAGGACTCGAAACGGTTTGTATTCATAAATTAAAAATGGTTCGACATTCCATGGCATAAAAAAGGAAAAAACTACGTATCGCTCCCTGGGAGACAGACCATCAACCCAGGGGAAAACCGGAGACAAAAAGGGATGGGCCTTGGCAACACG
>JAQYVT010000112.1 GCA_030145345.1 Desulfobacterales bacterium | reverse complement strand
CGATGCCGCAGAGCACGGCTTCATCGACCCGCAGGGTCAAACCGTTTTTTTCGAGCGTCAGCGTGGCGCGGTATGGCGACCAGGTATAAAAACCGTATTTCAGGCGTTGGGCATCGATGTGGAGGGTTCCTTGAAAAATACTTGGAGACGGGGTTTCGTTCGGACTTGTTTTTTTGCCGTTGTCTTTAAATAGGGTTTCAAATCGGGCGACATCGATCTCTTCTCCTGTGGCGTTCATTTCCAGAAAGATACTGTCGGGCTTGAACGTCGAATGGCCATCCAGATGGAACCGATTGCCCAGCCAGTCGATATCGGCTTCATGAATGTTCACCTTCTTTTCCGAGGCGCTCAAGACGATATGATCGATACGGAGCGGGCCGGCGGCTTTAAGTGGCATGAAAACTTGATATGCTTCCAGATTTCCCTTGACCACAGAGTTCAACGGGTGGTTTGAATCGATTTTTGCCTGAAGGTTTCCTTGGACGGTTCCCTCAAGGAATCGATTGTTCTTCCAAAATTGATCCAGGGTGACTTTGGCCAGATTTCCTTTAAACGAGAGATCGGTCACCTTTGATTTGAACTGGTGTTTGAGTGAGAACTCAGCATTGGATGCATGGTCGTGAAGGGTCAGTTGGCGGATGTCGATTTCAGAAGGCGCAAACCGAATGTCGGCGGTAACCGTTGGACCGTTTAAGGTGGTCATGCTGCCGGCGGCGGTGATTTTGCCGGACCGGCTCCAGTCAACATCCAGGCTTTTAAAGGATATGGGCGGCTTGACATGGTATTGTTCGGGTATCTTGATTTCCCGGGTCAGCCATTGGGTAATGTCCGGTCCCATTTTACCGCTGCCGCTAAAATGAAGTTTGTTAACACCTTTCATATAGTCATCGATCTGGACAGAAAAGTCGGTTTCCAAATCGAGCAGCCGGGCTCGGCTTTTTGAAAGCGTCAGCGTCTCCGGCGCAAGTTTAAAATGTCCCCGGGGTAAAACCAGTGTTTTGGGAAGCCGGCGGGTCTTCACGGCCAGATTTTGTATGTCGCCGGAGATGTTAAAGCGCCAGGCTGAAGGACGGGAAAAGGGGCCTTTCAGGTCCAGTGCGGAGACGGCAATCGATCCGTTCAATGCTTCGATGGTCTTCAGGGACTCCGCCAAGTTCCCATGTTCTTTCAACCAGGGATAAATTTCAGACAAGGTTATGGTGGCGGCACCGGCCTGAACGTCGAGTTCAGCGGTATGGCCCCAGTTCACCCGGCCGGATATCTTGGAAAAATGCGTGTTTTTTATTTGTGCGCTCAAGTCGCCAACACGGATCTCGTCGTTTTTGAACTGAAAGCGGCCGCCTTTGAGTGCCAGGGGGTAGGGCAGCCGATTGTAGCGGGCCTTGAGATCGAATTCGGACACATCGATTTGGACGCTGATGTCATCCAGACTTTCCCCCAAGATGAGTTTCCCGGTTGCCATGCCCCTTAAATCCTCAATTCGGGACAGTTCGGACTTGAATTGTTTATCATTGATGACGCGATCTAAAATCAACGGCAGGGGCGCCAGATCCGCATTTACGTCCATGTCCAGATGAAAGGGTTTGGCATCACCCACCAGTCCGATTTTCAGTGAACCTTGCCGGCCCTGTGTCTTTCTGTAGTTGGCCCGGACATTTTCGGCGGTTAAGATGCCATTTTCGATGACGGCATGCCCAAAGACATCTGTGAGATCCAGGTTGACTTCGGGGATAAAGAGGGTGCCGTCTGCGATTTCTCCATCAATTCGCCAGCGTTCGAACTTCGACAAATCCGCCCAATCTTTGCCTTGGACGTTAACCGTGATGGTCGGAACCCCACCGCCTTTGACGATGTCAAACACTTCCCGGACATCGGGAATATGTCCACCCAAGGACAGTGCCGTGGACCGGACGCCGTGGGCATCGACGTTTTGACCGGTTACCTGGAGGTGAACACCCCCGGCTTCGGAAGGATTCACCGATAGGTTGCCGGCCAGGGACAGCTGCGGATTGTCCAGATCCAGACGGTCGATTTGAATCGACATCTGCGAGGCGGAGACGTGACAGCGCCCTTTCAAAGCTCCAGGGCCGATGTCGGCCCGGTGGGTATTATTTTGAAACTCGAGTGAGGAGATGCGGCTTTCAAAGTCAGTTTGCCAGTTACGCCCGCCTTGGGATTGAAACTGCAGCGTAAGATCAATGCGGCCGTCTGTGATCCCCAGATCCGTGTCAGGATGCCAGTAGGATATGAGAGAATGTGGCGCAATCCCCTGCAGGGTTACCTCTCCGTTCAAATTCAAGGTATCGGGGTCCACCTCACTTTTCAAAGCGATTTTTTGGAAAAAAGAAGAACTGCAGGTGAGATCCACGGTCACCCGCTTTTCGGACACTGCTAGGCCGGCGGTGATATCCTGCCACTCCAGAGGCGCCTTGTCTTGCGCCAACACGATCAGACGGCCGTCATCGATGGTCACTTCGACATTTTTGAGTACCGCAGCCAGCGCCCCGAGTCCCTCCTCGATCTGTTGGCGAAGGTCTTGACTCCCTTGGAAGGAATTACGCTTTTCCGATTTATGCCGGGATGATGCGGGTAGCCTCAGTTCAAAATCGGGCTGTTTCACCTTCAAATCAGCCACCTCGAGACGGGCGAGTAAAAGGGCGCTCAGCCTTGGAAACACGGACATTTCCAACCATTTACCCTGAACGGTATCCTGGACAGCCATTCGGCCTTGGGAGATGATCACATGGGGTCGAGGCAACACGGCAAATCGGATCTGTTCAAAGTCGACTTGCCCTCCTATGGCCTGGGAAGCGGTTTTAACAATCCTGGCATTTATTGCATCGGTATTTAATAGTGCGGGCAATAATACCGCAAGACCAACAACCAAAGTTGCCGTTCCGACGATGATTCCGAGAATGATTTTTTTGGGCTTACGCATAGGTACGGTCGGTTCCTTGGGGCCTTGAGGGTCAGCTGGCGATGGTCTGATTTTTTTGGATGGCGCCGACTTTCAAAGGTTCCTCCAGGTTGTACACATATATTTTTCGCCGGCCGATCGGTTCAAGTGCTACGGGGCCATATGAAAAATAGAGATATCCGTAAATCGGCCATCTGATCCTAAATTTTCGTTGAGCCGGGGCTCACGTTGGGTATGTGTAGAAATCCATGCTCCTGCAATAGATAATGGCATGGCATGAGATCGTTTATCAATATCTTTTTGAGGATAGCGGTGTATTGCAAAAGAATGATGGATAGATCTGTAATCTTGGATTTGCGTTGGGAGTTTAGCCCTTTTAATCTACTGGATGTTTTTCATCGAAAATACGGGTTAGGCAGAAGAGTTATGAAGGTGTGTCAAGCCAACTTCCAGTGCGTTTTTCCAAAAAAAATAGGAAGTTCAGCAGCGCACACCGGGCCCACGGTCACCGGCCGACCACTTTGCTCAGCCAGTTGATCGCGTATCGAAGCCGCAAAGCCCGGCAGGAAAAGGGTCGATTCCGGAGCGATTCGATCCACTTTTTCGTGAGACAGTCCCTGCATAATCCGTTCAGCGGTCAGAGCTTCGTAGACCATGGCCATGTCCACAGTATGTCCATCCGTGTCCACAACCAGGTACCAAAACGGACTCAAGGTCGTGGAAAGGACCGCCGTGAGAACCTCACCGGTAAGCTTTGAGTTTCCCGAGACCAGGATGGGAGAATCTTCTTCCGGCTGATTGATTGGAAAAAGTCCGGTGGGGACCGGATTCGGGAGTTGCAAAACCTCCACTTCGGGCAGAATCTCATTGGGCCTTGCCGCCCAGAGTAAAGGGAAAAAGCGCATCCTTGCCATCTTGCAATGGGAGGGTTTGAGCTGTCCAGCGCGAAGTTTGTCTATAAACTCTGTCCGGCTGTGAAACCCGCAGGCTCTGCAGTCGGTGGAAGAAACATAAGGCTTGATGTCGATGTCTTTCTCGTAAAGGTCTGCACGGAGCATCGCTGGTTCCTGCTTGGGTTAAATAGGGTTCAAATTCTTCAAACGTTCGATTTCGGCGGTTAATCGTTTTATCACCTCGCCGGCCTTTCCCATGATGATGTAGTCACTGATTTTTTCTGAAAGAGGTGTTCTTTCAGGATTGATTTCTATGACCTTTGCCCCGGCCTGCTTTGCCAAAACAGGAATAGAAGCGGCAGGTTGAATAAGGGCCGATGTTCCCACCACCAGCATGATGTCGCAATCGGAAGCGACCTTTTCAGAGCGATACAGATGTTGTGGCGGGATCATCTCACCAAAAAAGACACAGTCCGGCCTGTAAATCCCCCCGCATTCGCATCGGGGGGGAATTCGCGTTACGTCGATTTTGGCTGTTTCGCATCTGTTGCCACAGTCCAAGCACCGCTGCCATGCAAAGTTTCCGTGAAATTCGATGACATCCGTATTACCGGCCATCTGGTGAAGACCATCGACATTCTGGGTGATAATCGTCGTTAATATTCCAAGGTCTTCGAGCCTGGCCAGCCCTTTGTGGGCATCATTGGGCTTGGCCGTGTCGATGATTTTTTTCATTTCTTTTATGAGGACCTCCCAAACCTTGGCCGGATTTTTCATAAAGGCGTCGATATGGGCGTACTCCATGGGATCGAATTTTTCCCACAATCCACCTTTTCCCCTGAAGGGGGGAATTCCACTTTCAACAGAGATCCCGGCGCCGGTCAAGGCCACAACTTTTTGGGTGCCGGCAAGATCTTTGGCAGCTATTTGAATCGGGTCATCCATCATCAAAAAGACAGAAAAGGGTGAGGTCCGGGTTACAGGGTAAATGTCATATCGCAGCCCACCGCGAAACATTCGAGTTTATGACCTCTGTCGGCGATGGTTTGTCTGCAGGTCTCGACGATTTCATCCACCTGACGATCCGTCCGCTCCTGGTTTAAATGAAACAAGCCAAACTTTTTGACTCCGGCTTCAAGGGCAAGATCAAGGGTTTCGGTAAATACCGAGTGTCCCCATTCTATGGTGGATGGATACTCTTTAGGGATATATTCGGCATCATGAATAAAAAGGTCAGCACCTGCAGAAAATTCCAGATAGTCTTTATATGTCAGACCGCCGGGGTGTATGAAACCCAGTTCATTGTCGGTCAAAAAGACGAAAGATTTGCCGTCTTCGGTAAATTTGTATCCGCTGCCTTTGTTTGGATGACTGATTGGGATCGGTGTTATCGTTACAGAGCCGATTTGAAACGCCTCAACAAATGCCCCGACATATTCCATTTTTGCGCTTATTTCAGAATATCTCACCGGAAAGCTCGGCGGGGTCATGATCCCCGAAAGGATGGTTTCCACGAATTCACTGTGAAATGGGCACCGGTACATCCTGAATTCGGCCGCTTCGCTGTAGAGCGGTTTGAAAAATGGGAACCCCATTAAATGATCCCAGTGGGCATGGGTGAAAATGATATTGTACTTGTAGCGGTTTTCCTGGATTAAACGGTTGCCAAGCCGTCGTATACCGGTTCCGGCATCAACGATGATGATGTCGTCACTTTTTGTTCTGATTTCCAGGCAGGTGGTATCTCCACCGTATTTTATGAAATCTTCCCCCGAAACTGGAATGGAGCCTCTTGACCCCCAGCATTTGATATACATTGTCAACCTTTCTTTGCTAAAAGAGTATGCCAGATGCCGTCACGTTTCCATTCTTTAATGATATTTACCGGAAGCCGTGACAATTTAAAGCGCAAATCCTTCGCCTGGCTTCGCAAAAGGCCGGACAGAATAAACCATTTTTTTTCCAAAAAACCTTGAGATGTTATTAACTGCTTCATAACATCATAGTGGATATTTGCTATCATAAGATCTGAAGGTGAGTCAATAAAATCCTCGGCCCGACCTTGAGCGACCAGAATTGTGTTTTCCAAGCCGTTTAAGCGTACGTTTCTTAAAGCAGTATTTGCGGCTAAAAAATTAAAGTCGACGGCAAGTGTACTTTTGCCGCCGAGCAGAGATACAGCAAGGGATAGAAGGCCAGTTCCTGTTCCCAGATCGAGGGCGGACGCGATGTTTTCACGGAGGAATACCATTTCAAGGGCTTTGAGGCAATCTTGGGTTGTGGTATGCAACCCATTGCCGAATACCACACCCGGATCGAGAAGAACGGTGAGGTCTTTGGCGGATGGGTCCGTTCTGTTCGACTGTTTTTCCCAGGGGGGTATGATATGAAACCGACCGATCTTAAACGGAACGATCTTGGCTCCCTGCCATTGGTCGTATGTCATATGGAATTCTTCAAGAAGGGCCGATCCGGGGTTTGAACGCAGTATTTTTTCCACTTCCTTTGGAGAGGGTTTGGAAAAGAAAAGAAAAGAGAATTCATCTTCTTGCCAGTTGCCGATAAAATGATCGTAAAATATTTTATGGTTCGATTTCAACCGGCCATCAAGATAGTAGATATAAAGATCTTTGTATGGGGTGTCTATACATTTTCGGGAATCTTTAACGCTTTGTTTTCCTGTCGTCATTTTTGGGTCATCGATCCATATACCAATCCATTGGGTCGAGCAATGTATACCCCATATTTTTGAGCTTTCTTTTCAACGGACCGATATTTTGAGTTAATAGATATGGAAAAACAGCCCGCTTTCCCTCTTCCCAGTACCTGGCAACCAGAACACTACCGAATGAAACATGTTCCTCGGTAATGGCATCGACAATTTTTTTCATTTGCCCGATTTTATTCTCAACGATAATGCATAACAGCGTTCCGGGTTCTTCTAACCCCAAGACGGTGATGAGTTCCTTTAACAGGTCGCTAACAGAGATAATACCCTTAAGAATACCCGCGTCATCGACAACAGGAAATGCTCCGAAACGCTTTTTTTGCAATAGAAGAAGGGCGTCTTGAAGGGTATATAAAGGAGAAATGGTGACCGGCTCTTTTGTCATGATATCTTTAATTTTAATTTGTGAAAAACGTTTCCATTCTGCCTTTCCGGGGTCATCTTCCAGATGAGCGGACGGCAAAGCACTTCTGATATCACGATCCGTGACGATTCCGATAAGAAAATTATGCGCGTCGATCACGGGAAGCTGGTGGAACTGATGTTTGGACATGAGTTCCTGTGCGTGTGAGATATCGGCGTCTTGGTCAACGGTGACGGGATCTCGGGTCATTATTTTGCTGATAAACATTTTAGCCTCCAATGGTTGTAGATTTTAGTCCCACAATTTTTCATGTTTTGGCCAAAATTTTCTAAACGACATATTTCTGTGTTGAAAACAGTTAAACATTCTCAATCCTTTTTGGTTGTCCGCTTCAGAAGGATCCGGGTTAAATGTTCAATAAAATTTTGACATGGTTCACGGCCAGTTCTGGTAAGCGTTTTAGGCAGTATCCTCCTTCAAGGACGGAAACCAATCTTCCGTTCGAGCAAAGTTCTGCCAGCGCAACGATCCTTTGCATCATCCTTGAATATCCCTCTGTTGAAAGCTGTATGTCTGACATGTCGTCGTCGATATGGGCATCAAAACCCGCCGATACCAAGATCACTTGAGGGCTGAATGCTTCCATCACCGGCATAAGGTCTCTTTCCACAAGACCCTGGTATTCCTTGTCTCCATGACCCGGCAAAACCGGATAATTCCGGGTCGCCCCGACCCCTTCACCGTCGCCGGTTTCAAAAACACGACCGGTTCCTGGAAAAGCGAATGTGGGGTGCTGATGAATGGAGTAATAGAATACCGTAGGATCTTCTTCAAAAATGTGTTGGGTGCCGTTTCCATGATGCACGTCGAAATCCACGATTCCAACCCGTTGAATGCCCCATTCTGCTTGAAGATATCTGGCGGCGATTGCAACGTTGTTGAAATAGCAGAATCCCATGGCGGATTCATGTTCAGCATGATGACCCGGAGGCCGAACCGCACAAAAAGCATTGTCTATTTGACCGGTCATGACCTGCCGTGTGGCATCGAGTACACCGCCTACGGCCAGAAGCGCAATCTCAAAAGTATCGGCGCATATTTGGTTGTCCGGACAGTCAAAGGTGCAAGTGGTCGAGTGGCATGCAGCTTCAAAGCGTTTGATATAATTTTTGGAATGGACAGTTTCAATCCACTTTAAATCTGCCTGCATTGCCTGGATTGAGATCAGATTCGGGAGGAGATCGGCTTGTTTTATCCCTTGATAAATAGCCCTAAGTCTATCCGGCGACTCAGGATGATTCGGGCCTGTATCGTGAAGCAGATATCTTTCATCGTACAGAAAGCCTGTTTTTTTCATGTCGTCACAAAAGGCGCTACTCGATTATTTTTTCAAATATTTCATATGCAGCCATAACCGCCGTATTGTCTTCCGGCAGTTCGATGGTCGGACGACCGTTCAGATCATATTCGTAAACGGTACGGTCTTCGGGTATGGTTCCGGCAAGCTCTAACCCTTTTTCTTTAATGATGTTCAGAACGCTATCGGACGGCGCTTCTTTGGTCTGATTGATTATTAAATAGCTTTTGGAGACACCGATGTTCAAATCTTTTGCCAGATCGTTAATTCGAACGGCCGCCTGTAGCCCGCGGCGGGACGTGTCTGAAATCGTGAGGAGGACGTCGACATTACTGGTGGTTAGCCGGCTGATGTGCTCCATTCCAGCTTCATTATCCATGACGATATACGGATAATTGACCGTCAGTTTCTCCAAAAATCCTGTGAGAAGGGTATTTGCAGCACAATAACATCCCGGGCCTTCAGGCTGCCCCATAACAACGAGGTCGAATCCGTCGTCCTCCACCACCGCCTGCTGCAGTTTCATGTCGATAAAAATGTCCTTTGTCATTCCGCTGGGCACAATTCCCTTTTTCATCTCTTCACGAGCGTTGCCAAGGGTATCGGTGACTTCAAGGCCACAGACTTCATTTAAGTTTGCGTTACTGTCTGCATCCACCGCAAGAACAGGCGTCTTGCCCGTCTTTACCAAATATTTGATGAGCAGACCTGCCACGGTTGTTTTCCCGGTGCCTCCTTTTCCTGCAAGTGCAATTGAAAACGGCATAGGGTCTAATTTCCTTTCCAAGTTATTGGTTAATGTCGATGGTTTCCAAAAAAGCCTAAAATATGTAATTATTCCAGTCGAAGGGATCAGTCAAGCACCTTTTACGAATGTTTAAAAAGTGGCATGGTTCCCAATGACTGCTGTACTTCAAACTCCTTGCAATAGCGCAGGGCATATGCTAAATTCCAAAAAAAAGATAAAACCCCAATTGAGCGTAACCCCTTTATAGTGCTGGAGAATAAAAATGGATTTTGAACTGACAAAATCACAAAAAGAGATTCAGAAAGCAGCCAGGGACTTTGCTAAGGGTGAATTTGACAAGGCGCTTGCACTCGAACTCGACAGAAAACATGAATTTCCAGATAAGATCTGGAGAAAAGCCGCTGATCTGGGATTTATCGGCATTCATTTTCCGGAAGAATATTCCGGTCAGGGGCTTGGCGTTTTGGAAAATATCCTTGTTGCCGAGGAGTTTTGCAGCCGGGATTCCTCCATCGGTAGTGCTTTGATTCTCGCCGGGTTTGCATCTGAATGCATTTTGCGTTTTGGCAGCGATGCGCTCAAAGAAAAATATTTGCCGCCCGTTGCAGAAGGGGAGATGCTTTCTGCAGGTGCTTTCACAGAACCTGATCACGGTTCTGACATTACATTCATGAACACAACGGCAGAAAAAGATGGGGATGAATGGGTCATAAACGGATCGAAAATATTCATTACCAATGGTGATTCTGCAGGTTTTTTCTGTGTTCTCTGCCAAACCGATCTGGAAAGCAAACCGACGTATCGCGGTATAAGCTTGATTCTCGTGGAGGCCGATCGAAACGGCGTGTCCGCCACGGATGTCGGTGAAAAAATGGGCATCCACATGATGTCTACGGCAGAGGTTAACTTTAAAGATGTCCGTGTTCCGGCTTTAAATCTTATCGGAAAAGAAGGGAAGGGCTTCTACCATGTGCTGGAGTTTTTTGACGAAAGCAGGATCCTGGTTGCCGCCCAGGCACTCGGAACCGCTCAGGGCGCTTTTGATCGTGCGTTGGCCTATGTAAAACAGAGAGAACAGTTCGGGAAAAAGATTGCCCAGTTCCAGGTCACCCAGCACAAGCTGGCCGACATGGCCACAAAAATAGAGCTTTCCAGGCTTATTACCTACAAAGCTGCCTGGAACTTTGACCAGGGCCGTATCGATCCAAAACTGACATCCATGGCCAAGATGTATGCCGCACGTTCTGCTGTTGAAGTCGCCGATGAAGCCATCCAACTGCTTGGAGGATACGGATACATGGCAGAGTATGAAGTCGAGCGCTTTTACCGTGATGCCAAAATCACCGAGATTTATGAAGGCACCAAGGAGATCCAGAAAAACACAATTGCCAGTGCGTTGATTGGAAAATTGAAGTAGGAACCCAAAGGAGGCTCTGATGCTTAATATAATCAAAAAATCTATGTTGACCGGTATTGGCCTGGCCCTCATCGCCAAGGATGAGGTTGAAGATTTGGCCAGAGAGCTTGTAAACAAGGGCAAAATGTCTGAGAATGAAGGAACGAAATTTTTGGAAGATCTTCAGAAAAGGTACGACGAAACCCAGACAAAGCTGGAAGAAAAGGTGCAAAAGGCTGTTAAAGATTTTATGAAAAAGGCTGATGTTGTAACGAGCGATGAATTGAAGGGGCTGAAAAAGGAGATACGGGAACTGAAAAAAGCGATTAGCGAGGGTCCGGGCACACCCAAGTAAAACACCCTTTCCCAATGATGACGACATTCTATCTATTTTCCATCCATAAATGGCCCTTTTTGCCCGGATCTGCGTTCTCCGCGGGTTTCCGGCTGCGGCATACAGGGAGTATGCCTCACCGAAAACCCTTGTGCCTGCCCCGTGAAATGCGAAGCATATTTAACTGGGGCGGCCTTGATC
>JAQYVT010000111.1 GCA_030145345.1 Desulfobacterales bacterium | reverse complement strand
GTTGGCCTCAATAAAAGCATATTTTTTCGGATAGATAAAACCGGATTCAAAAAAGAAATTCCAGAGGTCGTCCATATTGACCCTGTTGCAGATATAAGAATGACCGTCTTTGGCCTGATGAAGTAATGCCAATAGTCTGCCGTGGTCTTCAATGTCCATATCCAGGATGGCCAGACCGCATTTCACCCAACCGCCGTTTTCTTCTTCCATAATTTTTCGATAAACAGCCTGGGCTTTACATTTAATATTGAAAATGTTTGCAAAACTCAGTTCCAGCTCGGGTATGATCATGCCGGGTAACAGCACGGCATTGTTAATGTCTTCTTCCACCGAAAAACCGGATCCGGACAAATCAATCACCTTCAGATTATTCATCTGTTCTGTAAATCGATGTCTGAAGATGATGTTTGGAGATGGAACCAGTTTAAGGCGATGGCTTCTGAATTCTTTGGGTTTAAACCTTCGAATCTGATAGTGCAACGGTTCGAGGACATAGCTCCTCGTTTTATTGTCATCGGACTGCTTGATCACTCTGCATTCCCCTGAATAAAGCATCTCATTTTCATCGGAAAAACTCAGGTTTACCGGGAATTCAGGATCGATCCATTGAAATGTCTGGGGGGGGGTTGCAGTGACTTCAACACGGAAGGCGGCCGTACTGAAATCCATGAGAACACCATTAAAAAGAGCGCTGTTCTGTATAAGCTGGACCTTGACGCCTTTGCAGGCATGCCGTTTCAGTTTCCGGGGTCTGACCTCCCGACACGTCTCAGGAAGAATAAGGCGGATCCCCTCATGGTCAATGCTGATCTCATCGGATTTTAATAACAATACTTCTGGGCCGTCGCAAATGAGAATGTCTTGGAATTTATAGGACCTTAGCTGTCGGTCGATTTTATCGGTTTCGATCCAAAGACATCTTAACTCGTCTCCTAAACAAGGCAACGGTTTGGCTCGGTGAGAACACGTATACCCGTATTTGGCATGTCTTAAATTTACAAGGATGGTATCGTCTTGGAAATTAATGTAATTCAGTTTGTTGATTATATTTTTTTTATGGACCTCTTTTCCTTTTATGAAGCGTTCGCCGTCTGTATTTTTAGAATTTAATTTAATAATTTTGCTTTCGTGATCCATAATCCTGATATGGTCGGGTGTTCGCCGGGTTAGATTTATACGTTCCTTTTAATAAACCTGCGCACTCATGACTTGTTCCGACATGCCCAATTCGGGTTGTCCAGGGCGCAATTACGACGCCGATTATTGTACTTTTTGATGATTGAGCCTAACATACCAAATGTTGTGTGTCAAGAATTAGCAAACAACAATATATAGTAATACAGCTCGGTCAAATGGGAAAATATCCATCTGTGAATGCAAGCTTCATGGCAATCCGGAGGTGCCCGCCGATGCCCCCATCCTTTCCTTATAAGCAAAAGCCATGCCGAAACATCAACGCTTGATAACATATAAATTACAAATAGTTAAAAATTTATCTCAAGGATGTTTTCGGGGAATGGGTAAAAAGGTTCACAAAAACTGGGTGATTTATTTCACACCTATTTCAAGATCCGACAACCAACCTGTTTTTTTATAATTGACTAAATTCCAGATTCCGGTAAGAATAGTAGATATCTACGGGCTTACCCCCGTTGTCATCTGCTAATTTTGGATAGAATCGGTTAAGTTCACGCTATGAACGAAAGAGACGAGCAGGAATTTATCAATATCGCTATTTTGGAGAATGTCATAGAGGCGCAACTGATCGCTTCCATCCTGAACGAACACAACATCCCCCATCGGATACGATCCTTTCACGATACGGCTTATGATGGGTTGTTTCAATTCCAAATGGGCTGGGGCGCACTCTGTGCACCCCTTTCGAACAAAGGGGAAATCCTTGAAATTTTAAACGACGTCAGATCAAAAATTTTCGACAATCAAGAATAACCGATTATACTCGCCTGAACGCTTATCAAAAGGAGGTTAAGCCATGCCTGGAAACAAAACTGTTCCTTCAAAGGATTTTGAAGAAGCATTAAAAATCGGCCGCCCACCTAACGTGGCAAAACTTTTCCCCAATTCAAAAGCCCTGATCGTCAGCGGAAAGTTTATTGACCGTGCAATGCTCCAAAAGGGTAAGGCCATTGCCATGGCTGCCAACGGTCGAAACAATTTTGTTATTCGAGGCGCGCTTCAGGCCGCCCAGAGAGCAAATGCCGCCATCATCATTGAAATCGCCAAATCCGAAGGCGGCGCCGGTGCATATTGTGCGATCAATTACTGGAACATTGCCCGGCAGGTGGACGCCGTCTGCAACGAACTGGGCATCACGGTTCCGGTGGCCATTCACGCAGACCATTATGGAATCAAGAACGAACAGGATGTCGCTGATGCCAAAATTGAGATTCCAACGCTGTTTGAGGCGGGAATGACTTCCATTGCCATCGATGCATCCCATCTGCCCGATGATCAGAACCTGATGGCCAACCTGGAACTGAACCCCTTTGTTCCGGTTTGGGCCGGCCTTGAAACCGAGGTCGGTGAAATTAAAGGAAAAGAGGGACTCTCAACCGTAGAAGAAGCTGTGTTTCTGATACAGGGTCTGAACGCACACGATATTTTTCCGGATTGGATTGCTTTAAACAACGGAACAACCCACGGTATCGAGGCCAGCGGTCAGGGGATACAGGTCGATTTAACCGCAGAAATTCACCAGGCCCTGGCAAAATATCAGGTTTCCGGTGCCCAGCACGGCACATCCGGAAACAGCTCCGACAGGTTGCGAGAAATAGCGGCGAACACCCGGACAACCAAAGCAAATGTGGCCACCGCTCTGCAAATGATCTCCTGGGGACTCGAGGTCAACGACTACGGCAATGCCATACTCGACGAAAACGGCAACTTCATCAAGGTTAAGGATCAGGGGGTCACCGAAGAAATGTGGATGGAAATGACCGCCTATGCCGAATCCAAAGGACTTAAAGGTGGGAATTACAAAAAACTCAACCTGCCGTTCGAAAATAAGTTGATGGGACAGACCCAAACCGTCAGGGACAGGATGATTGTGCGGGTTGAAGAATTTGTTTATAAAATGCTTGTAAACGTCTTCGATGCAAAAGACACGGCACCCCTTGCCGTCAGCGCCATCCTTGAGGTTGGAACATTTGATCCGGGCCCCAAAGCACACCGCATAGAAAATCCAGCTGAATGGACGCCGGGAAAAATCGTCCAAAGGGCGGCGTTGATTACTTCCGATAAAGGCCCGGAGGGGGATTTCGAAGATTAACCATGCGGAAAAAGAAATTTTGTTATTATTGCGGCGCAGGACTTACAAAAAAAATATTTGAAGGGTACCTGCGCCTCTTTTGCGACCACTGCAATGACCCCCTTTATGAAAATCCCATACCGGCCTCGTGCCTTGTTGTCGTAGACAATAGGGAGAGAGTACTTCTTGTAAAACGGAGTGTGGCGCCCAAAAAAGGTTTCTGGTGCCTCCCTGGCGGGTTTATGGAACTTGGCGAAACACCGGAAAAAGCGGCTTTAAGAGAGCTAAAAGAAGAGACCGGGCTATCGGGACAGATCGATATGCTCCTGGGCGTCTCCAGCAACCCCAGCGCCCAATATCACACCGTATTAATGGTGGGTTATCTGGTCAAAAACTATACCGGCACCCTTATACCCGGCGATGATGCAGATGATGCTGCCCGCTTTAATTATGATGAATTGCCGGAAATCGCCTTCGAGAGCCATGCCAGTTTCATCAGAATGTATTACGCAGCCTATTCCGTGTGACCTGCCGGCCGCGGGGCGACATCGACGCACTTTATCCCTGCCAGGGCCGGTTAATGGAAAATATACATGACGAAAACAGGACTCGTATACGACGAAATCTATCTCAAGCACGACACCGGTTCACACCACCCTGAAAGAGCTCAAAGACTCACCGCCATCATTGAATCTCTGAAAGCCAAAGGACTTTTCGATGAGCTCGTCCGGATAGATGCCGAACCGGCAGAGCGGAACATTTTGGAGCTCTGTCATGGGCCCCGTTACATCGACACGTTCAAGGGTGCCGTGGAGGGTTCCGCGCCATTTTTGAACACTCCGGAATGTCCGTTAAGCCCTTATACGTTTGAAGTTGCAGGTTATGCAGTGGGTGGGGTATTAAAGGGCGTGGATAATGTAATGGACGGGCGTGTGAGCAACTGTTTCTGCGCAGTAAGGCCACCGGGTCATCACGCAGAGCGGTCACGGGCCATGGGATTTTGCTACTTCAATAACGTAGCCATTGCGGCAAAGCACCTTCAAAAACACCATGCCATAGAACGCATTGCAATAATAGACTGGGACGTACACCACGGCAACGGAACACAGCATATCTTCGAGGAAGATCCCTCTGTATTTTTCATCAGCTTCCACCAGGATCCATCCTCCTGCTACCCGGGTACAGGATGGGCCTCAGAGATCGGAAACGGTCAAGGCAAAGGATACACCCTGAACTTTCCCATGGCTCCGGGCACAGGCAATGAAGCGTATCTCAGCGCCATGGAGCGCGTTGAGAACGTCATGGAGGAATTCAGACCGCAATTTGTCCTTATCTCTTCAGGTTTTGATGCCCACATGGCCGATCCTTTGGCCCATATTCAGCTGGATCGAAAGGGGTATGAAGCGTTGACGCAGAGAATTAAAAAAATCGCAGAAACCTTTGCAGAAGGAAGGATCGTCTCGGTGCTCGAGGGCGGATACAATCTGAAGGCACTGGAAGAGTCTCTGGAGAGCCACCTTCAGGTCCTCATGGAAGCGTAACTATCAGCAATCTCAAAAATGAATAATCAATCAAACAGATCACCGCTTTTTCCATCCTTCTAACGTTCTCACCTTCTAAACTTCTTTTTTGTTTAATACTGCACCAATACATAACCGCCTTTTCCACTGGTGTCCTCATATAACGGCTCAGGCAAGTTTTCCTTCCATCGTTCATACTTCCTCGATTTTGCGATAAGCACCACGTGCCCTTTTTCGGCGTTTTTAAGGATGAGGTCTCTAAATTGCGTGAGGTTCAGTGAGCGATATTTCGCGTCTTCATAGCCAAGACCGTACGACACTTCACCGCCCCCTTCAAGGAGATAAACATCATTTCTCTTGTAAAACCAACACACCGCACCCATGGGATCTTCATCTGCCACCAGCAGGGTATCCGGCTGGATTCTGTGAGCATGGCGCATCAGGAATGCTTCCGGGGCCTTGTGCTCAATGGTGAGATCCGGCATCATAAGGTTGGCACCCAACAACATGAGTATAGGGGCACAAACGACCCCCATGAGCTTTTTTTTAGGGTCCGAAGCCTTGACTGCAGAAATTAAAATAAACGCAAGTGCCATAAATCCAAAAACCCCGATGGCCCAATTCCATGTTTGGGAATAGGGCTTAAACCCCTTAAAACCGATGATCTGAACCATTATCAACGCAATGGCCAGGATCACGGCCAGCAACGCGAGAAATTTGGCACCCATGGAGAAACTTCTCCGGCCACCGGTTTTAAAATATTTATTGAGCCCGGTGGACATCAGCATGGCAAACGGAGGAAAACACGGCAGGATGTAAGTGAGAATTTTGCCCTTTGAAATGGAAAAAAACAAAAAAGGAAGGAGAAACCAGCATACTGCATAACGGTTTATGGAGGTCTTGACATCTGTTTTTCTCAACCCTAACATCGCCGAGGGGAAGAGAACTGTCCATGGCAAGGCCGCTGCCGGGAATAAGACAATATAATACCAGAACGACGCATGATGCTGTGCTCCGGAAGATAAAAACCGTTTGATATGTTCGTTCCATACAAAGAAATGCCAGAAATCAGGCGCCTTTAAGTGGATCATTACGGCCCAAGGGATAACCACCAGGATTGCAGCGGCAATCGGCAGCCAGGCAATGACAAACAGTTCCTTGAAGCGACCTTCCCAGATCATAAACGGAACGATGGCCACCACCGGAATTGCAAATGCAAGGAACCCTTTTGTAAGGAATGCCAGCCCGCAAAACACACCGAACAGCAATAGAAACCCTTGCTTTTTTTTTGTGGAAGATTCGGCGTGATGGGCGAAAAAAAATGATGTCATGGAAACGGTGATAAACATGGCCAGCATACTGTCGAGGACATTGAAGGTTCCCACGCCGTAAACTTCAAAAGAGGTCAGGAATATCAATGCAGCGAGGGTTGCAGAGAAAATTTCACCTGAAAATCGACGAACCAGTAAAAATATCATAAACGCCGAAATCCCGGTTGCCGCTGCCGAGGGGAAACGAGCGGCAAAGGCATTTTCTCCAAACAGTTTCATGGACACGGCATTCAGCCAGTAGCCCAGTACCGGTTTTTCAAAATATTTGAGCCCATTCAGCGTCGGGACGATCCAATCGCCTGAGGCGATCATCTCACGAGGGATTTCGGCATAGCGCGATTCATCGGGAATGATCATCGGCCGAATTCCAAGGGGCAGTATGTAAATCAATAAAAAAATGCCGATTATGGCGAGGTAATACTTTTTCATAAATTAATGATCCGGTTGATGGCGGTAAGCGTCAGGAGACGGGTTTTTTTAATCTTGAAAAACCTGGTCCTCTGGGCCAGGTCAGAAACGATTGGCTATGCCATCTTAATCGGTTAAACTGGAATATTGGAGTAATGGAGTGTTGGAGTAATGGGTTTAGTGGAATTCTATCTATTTTTAGATACATAACGACAAAATGTGTGCAGTTCTGGGATCCGGGTTCTGCGTTTTGAACCCTGATCTTTTGAACCCTGTGATTAAAATAAGATATCTTCCGCTTTTAATACCCAACATCCCACTACTCCGGCACTCCATCATTCCGGCCGGCATGTACGGTAGACTTCACCCCTATGGGGTGAAACCAAAGCCGGGGCCTCTGGGCCCGGATTCTTTATTTTGATCCTGAATGGAAATCCATCCGTCACGGCCGGGAACTTTACCCGATACCATCGAAGCGCCGTCAATGGCTGTTTCCTCCTGGAGAAACGCGCCCAGAGGGTTAAAGGAGATTCCTTTTGACCGAGCCGCTTTTAGAAATTGATCGAACATCGATGCGCATGAGATGCCTTCGACTTCAGCGTGAACCGTCAAAACATTCAATTTTTCCGGCTTTATCAGCGACAATATGTATGGGTTGTAATTGACATCCGAAATCCCCTTATTCCCGACGACCTCGTCATAGGTCGGGAGTGTTACGGGGATCTGGGGCTGGGATAACTTCTTCCCGTCAACGATGGGATGGAAAATACTCTTTCCTCTGCAGTCGCTGTTGTAGATAAATGGGATTCTATTTTTTTCCATTAGAACGGGATCGGTACATTTCCATGCAGGCACCGCCGAACAGACCGGGGGCTTCCCCAGTATGCGCGTAAGCTGATCAAACCCCTTACCCAAAGCGCGCCGTATGGCATCCCGGTCCATGGTATCGATATGCACTTGCCATGCATGATGATCCCAGGCATGCAAGCCGATCTCATGCCCTTCTTGTGCCGCTGAAATTATGATAGGGGCCAGCCTTTCACCGATGATCGGTCCCGGCCGAAACGTCCCTTTAAACAGGATGTCCCAGCCATACAGGTTGGCCGCTTTTGTGCGCAGCATCTTAATGAAAAAGCCCGGACGGAGAAGACGCCAGAGATGACGCCCCATATTATCCGGCCCCACGGAAAAAAAGAAGGATGCCCGTATGTCGTGCTTTGCCAAAGTTCTACAAAGATTCGGCACCCCGATTTTGGTGCCTCTGAAGGTATCAACGTCAATACGCAAGCCGATTTTCATGGATTCATCGCCCCAGGCTACACATCATGCGGCTGGCCGATTCCGCATTCTCCGGTTCTGACCGCTTCTTTTAGAAAGAAGTCGAGGGTTTCTTCAACCGATTGCTGGATATCTACCTTCGGCTCCCAATTCAAAAGACGGCGGGCATTATCGATGCTCGGTTTTCTGTGCTGGACATCCTCATATCCGGACCCGTAAAAGGTTTTGCTTTCCACCTCGCGAATTCCGGCAAAGGGGGGAAATTCCTTGTTCAGCGGGTGCTGATGGAATTTTTTTACTAAAATTTCGGCCAGATCTTTGATACTCGCCTCATTGTTCGGACTGCCGATATTGATGATTTCACCGTCACAGCAGCCGTCTGGATTTTCAATAATTCTGTAAAGGCATTCAACACCGTCTTTGACATCGGTAAAGCAGCGTTTTTGGTTCCCACCGTCCACAAGCTGTATGGGCGTCCCTTCGGCCAGGTTTAATATCAACTGGGTGATGGCGCGGGAGCTGCCGATACGCGCGGATTCCAGACTGTCAAGACGCGGGCCGATCCAGTTAAAGGGTCTGAACAGAGTAAACTGCAACCCCTCGGTTGCGCCATAGGCCCAGATGACCCGGTCGAGCATCTGCTTGCAGCAGGAATAAATCCACCGCTGTTTTCGAATGGGTCCTAAAATTAACCGGGATTCGTCCTCATCGAATTCCTGCTCATCACACATGCCGTAGACTTCGGAGGTGGATGGGAATATGATGCGCTTGCCGTATTTAACACAGTAACGAACAACGCGAAGATTTTCTTCAAAGTCGAGTTCAAAAACCTTTATGGGATTGCGGGTGTATTCAATCGGTGTTGCAATGGCAACCAGGGGGATCACGATATCACACTTTCTGACATGATATTCTATCCATTCGCGATGGATGGAAATATCCCCTTCGGAAAAATGGAACCCGGACTGGTCCCGCAGCCTTTGAATCGAAGTCGATCCTAGATCCATTCCATGGACTTCATACTTTCCACTGTTCAGAAGCCTTTCACTGAGGTGGTTGCCGATAAATCCGTCAACCCCCAGAATCAAGACCTGTTTTTTTCTCACCCTTTCGATGCGACAGATTGAAGCTTCGCCGAATCTCATTCCGGGGACAAAATGCATTTCTTCGGCAAGCTGTCTTCCGCTCATAAATATGCCGTCTCCGGATTGGCCGAAATCAACCTGTACGGCTTTTTTACCACAGGCAATCACCAAAGGATCCGCCGACAAAATCGTTCCCGGACGATCACCGGTGTCATCCACCACGCTGACGGCCCAGAATATACATTTTCGATGGCCCATATGGCTGAACGCTCCGGGATAAGGACGGGATACGGCTCTGACAAGATTCCTTATTTTATTTGCATCCTGGTTCCAGTCAATTTTTCCATCTTCCGGTCCCCGGGCACCAAAATATGTGGCCCGGGAATGATCTTGAGGGATTCGCGGAGCAGTCCCGTCATGCAGCTGCGGCAGGGTTCCTTTCAACATATCGGCGATAGCATTTGCGGCTTTATCGTGAACGGTTCGGGCAGTATCCGTATCCGATATTGGAATTTTTTCCTGACAGACAATGTCCCCGTCATCGGCTCGAGGGGTCATGTAATGAAGGGTCACTCCGGTTTCCGTTTCGCCGTTGACCAAAACCCAGTTGATGGGGCATCGTCCCCGGTATTTCGGCAGTAGGGAACCGTGCAGATTCAGACAGCCAGCGGGAGGAATATCCAGAATTTCCGAGCTGACCATATTGCGATAGTAAAATGAGAAAAGAATGTCCGGAGCAAATTTTTTAATTTTTTGTACCCATATGGGGTGATTGATATCCTCTGGTGAAAATACGGGAATACCATGGACTGAAGCAAGCTCGGCCACTGAGTTAAACCAGACATTTTCGTTGGGGTTGTCCGGATGCGTAAAAACCGCTGCTATCTCATATCCGTTGTGAAGCAATGCCTCGATTCCGATACATCCGATGTTGTGATAGGCCAATACGATCGCTTTCATATTCATCCTTCTATGTTTTTGTTGTTATATTGCTTTCGCCTGCAATCCGTTGAACAAAGAACCGGGGACGGGCTCTAACATCATGATAAATCCTACCGATATACTCCCCGAGCAGTCCCATTCCGACAAACTGAGCACCCACAAAAATGAATAAGATGGCAAAAAGCGTAAAAACACCTTCAGCCGCCCATTCGGCGCCGTAGAGGAGACGCATGATCAAAAGGAAAACACCGAAACCGATTCCTGCTAAAGAGACAATTCCGCCGAGGATACTCAGAAGACGCAGTGGAAAGGTTGTCATACTGGTCAATAGATCGAACTGCAGCATCACGAGTTTCATAAGGTTGTATTTCGATTCCCCCAGTTTGCGCGCTTCATGTTTTACGTCTATCTCTGTTGTCCTGCGGGCAAAACCGTTGGCGAGAATCGGAATAAACGTGCTTCGTTCACTGCACATGAGCATGGCGTCCACAATATGACGGTGATAGGCACGGAGCATGCACCCATAGTCGTGCATCATTACACCGGTCGATTTCTGAACCCCTTTGTTGATAATTGCGGAAGCCGCCCTTCTAAATAGGGTGTCCTCTCTGTGAACCCTTACGCTTCCCACCACGTCATGGCCGTTGTCGATACCGTCCACCAGTCGTGGAATTTCTTCAGGTGGATTCTGCAAATCGGCGTCTAATGTGACGACGATATCCCCTTTGGACGCTTCAAAACCGGCCATCACCGCGGCATGCTGACCGTAGTTCCGGTTTAAAAAAACCCCGACGATTTCACCGGGATTATTTCTAGCTTCGGCATCGATTTTTTCTACAGATCCGTCCGAGCTTCCATCATCCACCAGAATAATCTCAAAGGGACGTTCTGTTTTTCGACAGGCCTGCAGACAACGCCGTATAAGTTCATCAAGGTTTTCTGCTTCGTTGAACACCGGAATTACAACGGACAATGGTGCCGGATTGCTCATGATTTCAATATATCCTTTATGGTATCGACAACGTCGTCGACGTCTTCGTGTGTCATTTCCGGAAAAAGCGGCAACGAGCATATACGTTCTGAATTCCATTCGGTATTGGGCAGTCCCCCCGGGGGAGCTTTCATGGTTTCCCGGTAATATTTCTGCTGGTGTACGGCCCGGAAATGGAGGCCGGTGCCGATATTTCTCCGTTTAAGTTCCTCCATGAAATCGTTGCGGCTTAACTTCGATGTAGGGGCATCCAGACGAACGATGAATAGATGCCATGAATGCTTGTGCGGATAGGAAGGAACG
>JAQYVT010000110.1 GCA_030145345.1 Desulfobacterales bacterium | reverse complement strand
CTGTAAACCCAATACCCTTCGCCAGGCAGCTACATCCTTGATACAGTTTCTCTCATTTTACCGGGATACAGACAAACAACATCTTGAGCAGATGAAAAGAGAAGATATTGAAGCTTTTATAGAGGCATTGCAGGATCGCGGATTGAACCCCAACACGGTTCGCACACGGCTGTGTGCCGTGTATGCATTTGTCCGGTTTTTGATTGAGAAGAAGGCGGTGAGTTATGAGCTGTTGGAGCGACGGATAAAGCTAAAACTTCCGGATCGTCTGCCACGGGCTATTGATCCTGGGGACCTGAAGCAATTGTTGTCGGTAATCGACAAGATCCGTGATCGGGCGTTGCTATTGCTTTTGTTGAGAACCGGCATGAGAATCGGTGAACTGTTAAATACGAAAGTCCATGATGTGGATTTAAACAACCACAGAATCTTAATCTATCAGGCACAAAAAAACAGTCTCGGCCGGGTAGTTTATTACAGTGAGGATGCAAAAGAAGCCCTGTTGTCTTGGCTTCGAGTCAGGAATACCTTCAAAGAAAACCTTTTTTATGGTCAAGGGCATAAGCCGTTATCCTATGAGGCAGCCCGGTGTATGTTCAATAAATATTTGGAGAAGGCCGGACTGCTTTACAGTGGCTATACGCTGCATTGTTTAAGGCACACGTTTGCCACGGATCTCTTAAACGCCAGGATACCGTTAGAGTGCCTGCGCGTTCTTTTGGGGCATACCAGTCTGGAGGTCACCAGAATATATGCACGTCTCACCGATAAAACGCGTGAACAGGAATATTTTATGGCCATGGAACGAATTTTAAAAGGAGAATCCGATGCAGATGACCCATGTGATTATTAACTTCAGGCGCCATCTAAAGCGTCGCAACTTCTCGCCGCATACGGTCAAATACTATCTGAACATTATCAAGCAGTATGTGATCTGGCTGGATGTACCGCTTGAACAGGCAACTTACGAAAAAATAGATGTTTATATCGATTGTCTACACAAAAAACGGATGAATCCTGCAAGCATCAATTTGTATTTGGTCATCCTACGGGTATTCTACGATTATTTGAGATACGATGAAAAGGTTGACCTGACAAACCCTGTCAAACGTAATCGTCGGCTTCGTGTCCCCAAACCGCTTCCACGAAGTCTGCACGACCAGGAGGTTGAAAAACTCTTTGGTGTGATCAAAAACAAACGCGATATTGCCATGTTCAAGTTGATGCTCCGGTGTGGCCTCCGGGTCGAGGAAGTATCCAACCTGAGCCTTGGCGACATTGATCTCAAACGGCGCAGGATTCTTGTACAGCAGGGAAAGGGAGGAAAAGATCGTGTCGTATACATCAGCGATGATGCTCATGATGCGCTGGTTGCGTATCTAAAGATCCGATCTCATTATCGTGTCAAAAAAGTCTTTTTAGTTGAAAAAGGGAACTATAAAGGCCAACCCATCTCAGTAAGGGGCATTCAGAAACGGATAGAATATTACGCAAAGAAAACCGGATTAAAGGTCTCCTGTCATCGTTTGCGGCACACCATGGCCACACAGCTCTTAAATGCCGAGGCCGAGGTGGAGACCATCCAGGATCTTCTGGGTCACAACTGGATCACGACCACCCAGCGATATTGCAAGGTGTCTAACCTGAAAGTTCAAAGAGACTACTTCAAGGCCATGAGAAATGTTCTGCAATGCTCGGAACAGCCGCTTTTAAACCAAATGTTTAATCCTGGATGATGCTTGGATATCAATTATTGCTTGACATTTGAAAAACAAAGAGGGAGTTTAATAGAAGATAACCTATCAATAATAATAGAAAAAACAGACTTTGTTACGTTTTACTGCTATATATATGGAATCGGAAAAGCAATATTGAAGGTTGTGATATCATATTCCAAAAATTGAACTCTCCAAGGGTATATTGACCAGTTTATTTAAACCTTCCTAAAGATTGCTTTTAAGACCTGAGATAGCATCCTTTCTGGTGCAAATATCATCCACTTCAAAAACCTGAGATATGTCTGACATAGGTGGCCACTATGTCTTTTATTTGTCGCAAGTCAAGCTTTTATGACACGTTAACTGTCGCGATAATGTGGGCCTCGGGTTAAAACGAATGGGAAACGTGAAAAATGTCTGGTTGAATTGTAACCCTTTGTCGAAAATTGCGAGATTAGATATTAGCAACTACAGTTAAACAGCCGAAGAATCCTTGAACCGCTGTGCAGCAAGCCTAAACCGTCTTGATCAGACGAAACCCTACGCGGCTGCTGCGACGATCCGGGGAGCTGAGGCTCCGTGATGCGCACCGGCAATACCAGTCCTCGCTGCCCCAGTCGCCGCCCCGTAACACCTTGGCCAATCCTGATGAAGGTCCTAAAGGATCGTTGGAAGGACTTTGAGAATAATAATTTCTATCAAACCAATCCTGACCCCACTCATGGACGTTTCCGTGCATGTCATGAAGTCCCCATGCGTTCGGCTTTAATCCACCGACCGGATGGGTTTTGCCTCCTGAATTCTTTCTATACCAGGCGTATTGGGTTAATGTGTTGATATCGACGCCAAAAGAATAGGCGCTTTGTGTGTCTGCTCTTGCTGCATATTCCCATTCAGCCTCGGTGGGAAGACGATATGTATCTGTTTCTTCTTTTTCGTTGAGCTTTTGGATAAACCCTTGCACATCATTCCATGAAACCCTTTCCACCGGCCTTGTTTCGTCCTTAAATTCACTTGGGTTGTCGTTCATAATCTCAAACCATTCCCGCTGAGTCACGGCATATTTACCCATATAAAATGTCTTGCTGATATTGACTCTGTGTCGAGGGGTTTCATGATCCTCGGCTTGCTCGAGTTTTTTGTCTCCGCCCATTCTGAATGAACCCGGCGGAATCAAAACAAGTTCCATTCCGATACGGTTGGTTATGGTTTCGAGCATTTTAATCCTCTGAAAACTGTGTTTACCCGTATATGTTTTCCTCTGTAAAATATTTTTACGCCATATGATCGGTTCAATCAACAATATTTACAGATAGACGTTTCCAAAGCCGGCGACTCTTTCAGACATGCTGGACGGGAAACATACGGCAACTCTTATTTTTTACGATCCGTCGTCACTTTGTTTGCGCTCATTTAGGGTAAGATTTTCTTGACCTGACAAAGTCCTTTTGCGATATTTGTAAAAAAAATCAATTCCGTGTCAATGTATCCAAAACCAAAAGGATCGAGATGAAAAATACCACGCAGAAAGAGGTCGAGGCCCTGTGCACGGAGTGCGGTCACGCTTTCAAGTCCTACATGGACCGGGTACTTCATGATGAAACAGGCCCCAAGGAAAACAGGGCTGTGGAATGTCCCGTCTGCGGGTGCGGCGACTGCAAGATCGGCCAATAGCCCGGAACACAGCTGCAAGGAAGTTTTATGAATAAAGGCATTCTTCTGCATGAAATTGGTGGGCCTGAGGTTTTATGCTGGGAAGAACATGATCCGGGACAACCGGGAACGGGTGAAGTTCTACCAAAAACACAATGAAAACCGCATATGTTTCGTCCGATTGCACATTTAGGGCTTCACGTCATCGTACCTGCAATGGCGTCCAAGCTCCTGTTTCCAGATCGATGGAAAACAGCTTGGCTGGTGATGATGTCAGCCATGATCATCGACCTGGATCATTTATTGGCCCACCCCATATACGATCCGAATCGGTGCGGAATAAACTTTCATCCCATGCACTCGTTTCCAGCAATCGCTGTATATGCCATGCTTGCTGCGATACCGAAGACCCGGCTTTTGGGATTCGGGTTGGTCATCCATGTCATGTTGGACGGCTTGGATTGTGTTTGGATGAACATTATTTAACCCCCGCGCAATTGTCTATGGGAGTAAAGAATCCGGGCCCTGAGGACTCGGCTTTGGGTTACCCCTGGAAGGGTGTTTTTACATAGATCAAGTGCCTAAAGTGAGCTAAAATGCCTAAAGTGCCTAAAATTGAGGAAAGCGCTTTCAGCGCAGATCATTTTTTGCTTAAATTGATAGTGCAAGGGCACAACCATAAAAAAACATCGGCGGGGTTCTTTACGCGCTATCCTTTCTCAAAGATTTCGATAATCCTTTCTGCGACTTGCTCCGGCGTTAATGCATCGGTATCGATTTCGTATTGAGCGGCGCGCTTGTATTTGGGAATCCTTTGATCGAGGACCTCTAACACTTCTTCGGTAAAAGTTTTTCCGGTGGTCAAGGCAGGCCGCTGGGTATCTGCTTGAATCCGCCTGACGATGGTATCCACCGAAGCCTTTAACCAGAATATGCGGGCGTTCCTTTTCAAAGCCTCGATGTTTTCAGGTCGTTCAATCACCCCGCCGCCGGTATCGATAACAATATTATCGAGTCCTGACAGTTCCAGAGCCGTTTCAGATTCTAAATCCCGGAATTGGGTCCAACCGAATCTTTCGACGATTTCCGGAATCGACATGCCCGCCCTGTCGACAATCTTTGCATCCATACCGACACACCGCATGCCAAAGTGCAAAGCGAGAAGCTCTCCCACCACACTTTTTCCGGTACCCCGATATCCGATCAGTACGATATTCATGATTTCAGATGCTCCATCACGACACGACGCATCACCTCAACCGGTGCGTCAACGCCCGTAAAACGTTCAAACTGCAACACCGCTTGGTTGATAAACATTTCGACGCCGTAAATTACTTTAAGGCCGCGAGACCTTGCCTCGGCAAGGAGTTTCGTTTCAAGGGGTGTATAAACAATGTCAAAGACAACCTGCTCAGGTCGAAATAACTCGGCAGGAATCAGGGAGGCATTTTCCTTTGGATGCATCCCCACCGGTGTGCAGTGAATGATTAGATCCGCAATCTCCATTGCTGAGGCAAGAGAATTTTCGTTGAGGGACTCAGATCTGATGGACGCATCTGTTCCGGCCTTTAAATCCATCGTCAACTGCCGAAGCATCGGCCCGTCGATATCCAAAATCGAAAGGTTTCCCAGCTGGGTATTTCGGGCTAGGGTAAAGGAAATTGCCCTTGCCGCACCGCCTGAGCCCAACATTAAAATATTTTTGCCGCCAATTTCTATGCCCGCATCGACAATGGCCTTTAAGGCACCCGGTCCATCAGTACCCAATCCAAGCAGCGTTCCTTTTTCATTAATAACCGTATTGATCGAGCCGATGTTCCGGTCGATCTCCGAAATTTCATCAAGGTATTTCATGGCTTCGATTTTATGCGGAATGGTGACGCTCATGCCGTGAAAGTTCTCCAAGGACCTCATGCCCGCCAATGCATTTTTTACATCTTCCACCCGGAAAGCCACATAAACGGAATCGATACCCAGCGCAGCGAAGGCGGCATTGTGAATTGCCGGAGAAAGGCTGTGGGCAACAGGATTTCCAATAACCGCGTAAAGTTGGGTGTTGTTGCTGATGGGTCGATAATCTTTCATAAAACCTCCTTGAGGATACACCCCCAAAAACGATCAAGCAGTTTCGACGGTGGAAGCATTACACATGTGAAAACGGCATTCGCGAAAATTATAGATCAGATACCGAAAATGAGACGGCTTGTCAAGAATGCCAGGGGCCGGGAGGTCCATTGGAATCGAAAAGATTCGGGTCACTGGGACCATTCGTGCTTTTTACACGCCCTCCAGAGGCGGATAAACATATCGCCTTTCAGAAAACACATGACGATAATCCTTTACTGATCAAATGAGATAAAAACATCCCCGGAAAATGCGCTTGCCTAACAGTGCGGGTGGCAGATTTGAGTTATTACTTGAATGCAATTCGATTCCAGCGTATGCTTCAATGAAACATCCCGTAGAATCTGTTGAATTTAAATTTCGCATCCAGATTTTGCACAACCTCATCCTATAAAGAAGGATCAGAGAGTTGCCGAATGAAGATCAAGGTCAAAGGATATCTCACCTTGAAAAAAGCAATGGGTGGTAACGCCGCCTTTGAAATGGAAATAGAAAACGCCACGATAAAGGATGTGTTAAAGGATTTGTCCGAAATATTTGGACCCGATTTCAAGGATGCGATTTTTGATTCAAAAACGGATACGCTTCATCGTCACGTTCGCATTTTAGTGAACGGCCGTCACTACATCTATTTGCCCAATCGTTTGGATACCCCATTGAAAGCCGAAGATGAAGTGGCGCTTTTTCCGCCTATGGCCGGAGGATGAACGGGGGGCCTTTTCTTTTGGAGCATTATTGATGAACTCGTAACCGCCATTATTACCAGAATCTTGCATGTGCAATTAAGGATTATAAAGATTCTCATTAATTTTCATGCAAGATTCAGGTATTAAACTGTCTAGAAGCCATCTCAAAATAAAGATTTTGGTTCAAGATCAAGGCGGAGCAGAGTTTTAACCCGCAGGCATACTTCAAGTATGTCGAGGACTTAAAACAAGGCTCCAACGCCGAGATTGGGCTAAAAGATTATTTTGAGATAGCTTCTAATATGATAGGAGATTAAACTATGAATAACGCCGGATCCGAAGACTGGGAAGAAAAATATGCCAAATTGGTAACGGACAGAAAAGCATCGCAATCAAAACCTTACCTCGTTCTGAGTCCGGAATGGGCGTCTGAAATTGAAGAAAAGATTCAAAATGACCGACGGTATAAAGAGGTCGCCAAAACTTGGGAGGGATCCGTCACCCTGGTTTTCAAGGCGGATTCAACGTCCGGACTGGATGCGGATCTATTTGTTTTTATGGATTTATGGCACGGGCAATGCCATTCGGTTAAAATCGTTCCCAGTGAAATAGGGAGAAGTGCCGATTATGTTCTTGAGGCAAAATATGAACGATGGAAAAGGGTATTAAAAAAGGATCTGAATGTCGTCCGAGAGATCGCCACCAACCAACTAAAACTGGTCCCCTTTAATTTCAAGAAAGCAGCAAAATTGGCGGCGGCGGCCCAAGCAGCGATCAGATTGGTGGAGCTGTCGGGGGAAGTGAGCGATAAATTCCCGGACGATTTGGAACCGGAAGCTTTTCTTACGTTTAAAGCCTTTCTCCAAGAATTGAAAACGGATTTTGGTATTTGAGGCCCATGCCCGGGAGGTGACAAGATGTTTGGATTAATGGGAAAGATTTTGAGGGTGAATTTAACGGACCGGAATATTTTCCAAGAAGAAATCCCCGAAGAAATGGCAAAGAAATATTTAGGCGGAAGGGGTCTTGCCAGCAGATATCTTTTTGATGAAGTTAAACCGAAAATATCACCGTTAGGACCGGAAAACAAGCTGATCTTCATGTCCGGTCTCTTGACCGGAACCCTTTCTCCAAGTGCTGCCCGCTACAGTGTTGTCGCGAAATCTCCGTTGACCCATATATGGGCCCAGTCCAATTCCGGCGGTCGGTGGGGGGTGGATCTCAAACAGTCGGGTTTTGATGGAATTATATTTGAAGGCATTTCGGAAAAGCCCGTTTGTCTGGTAATTGACGATGAAGAGGTCGAACTCCGAGACGCCGGTGATCTTTGGGGGAAAAATGTTTCAGAAACCACCGGGATGCTCAAGGAAACATTGGGGGAGAAATTCAATGTCGCCAGTATCGGCATGGCTGGAGAGAATCTTGTTAAATACGCTGCGATCATGAACGATCTCCATCGGGCGGCGGGGCGATGCGGGCTGGGGGCGGTAATGGGATCCAAAAGGTTGAAAGCCGTTGCCGTAAAAGGGCGTAAAGAAATCAAGATTGCGGATAAAAATACCTTTAAAGAAGTGTCTAAAAAACAATATGATCTCCTGGGTGAGAATATACTCGGTGCCGGCTTACAAGGATATGGAACGAATTTGGTGTTGGATATCGTCAACGTCTGCGGGGGGTTGCCGACCCGGAACTGGCAAACCGGCGTTTGCACCTATGCCGAGGAGATTAACGGGGAGGCCCTGAATGAAAAGGTTCTTGTAGAAGCTGTCGGCTGCTTTGCCTGTCCCATAAAATGCGGTCGGGACACCGAAATCAAGAAAGGCCCTTATAAAGGGCTTAAAGGAGAAGGCCCGGAATATGAAACCGTGGCGATTTTCGGGGCCATGTGCGACAATTCCGACATGGAAGCCATTACCATGGCCAACTACCTCTGTAATGATTATGGACTGGATACCATTTCATGCGGCAGCACCATTGCGTTTACCATGGAGTGTTTTGAAAAGGGGATTCTAACCAAAGACCATGCCGAAGGGATGGAGATATGTTTCGGCGATTCCGAAACGATTGTAGCCCTCGTTCACAAAATTGCCAAAAGGGAAGGCGTGGGAGATCTCCTGGCCGAGGGAACACGGGTCATGGCTCAAAGACTGGGACAGGGCTCAGAGCGGTTTGCCATGAATGTTAAGGGACTTGAATTGCCGGCGTATGATTCACGGGCTGCAAAGATTACCGGTCTTGCTTTTGCCACGGCCAATCGGGGCGGTGATCATATCACCGGCTATGTCCAAGGCCCGACGTATCTTGCCAGTCCATTTTTGGTCATCGAAGAAAGTGAGATCCAAGACCCGCTCATGGAGAATCCCGAGGAAGCCAAGGTGGTCAAAGATTTGGAAGATGCCCTGACGGTTTTTGATGCGCTGGGATTATGTAAATTCATGGGAATGACTTCAGACGCCCAGGAGATTACACGGATTATTTCCGCAGTTACCGGCTGGGCTTTCGGCGTCGATGAGTTCAGGAGAATCGGCGAAAGAATCTACAATCTGGAAAGGGTTTTCAATATCAGAGAAGGACTCACCCGTGCGGACGATACACTGCCTAAAAGATTATTGGAGGACCCGCTTCCAGAGGGCCCGGCCGAGGGGCATGTCAATCACCTGGATAGTTTTTTGGATCCTTATTATGAATTTCGTGGATGGGATAAGGCCACCGGCAAGCCAACCCCGGAAAAACTGAAAGAATTAGGTCTGGGTGATGTCATCGGACAGATTTATGGAGGTGAAGCAGAATGACCTCTTATGGGGATAAACCCTGGTTGAAGAGTTATAAGATCGGAGCGTTTAAACTCAAAACCACCATCGATTATCCCGTAAAGCCTTTATTTTCCATTTTAGACGAAACCGCAGAAAAGTTTCCCGGAAAGGATGCGTTTGATTATTTTGGGAATCGCATGAAGTATCGAACCCTGAAGCGTCAGGTGGATTCATTGGCAAACGCATTGGTGAATCTCGGGGTTAAAAAAGGGGACAACATCATCGTCTTTCTTCCCACCGGTCCTCAGTTTATCATCAGCGATTTTGCCGTACTTAAGGCCGGTGCGACCCTTGTCCCCAGCAGTCCACTCTTAAAAGCACCCGAGCTCATACGTCAAGCAGTAGAATCGGGCGCTGAAACAATTTTCTGCCTCGATATGAACTTGGATTTAATCGATTCCGTGAAAGAAAAAACCCGGCTTAAAAACATTATTGTCACTTCGGTCGAAGATTATTCTCCCGGCCAATCCGAAGCGGTAACAGAGATTCCAGGCACGTACAGTTTCAGAAAATTGATCGCAGATCATGCGCCCCAAGCGCCGGAGATTGAAATCGATCCCACAGAAGATCTTGCGGTTCTGGCGTTTACCGGTGGATCCACCGGAACGCCAAAGGGCGTGATGATCACCCACTTTCAGCGGATGGCCAGTATCCTTCAGGGTCTTCCCTGGATGATGGCGCCGCTTCCCACCTACAGAGGGAGAGCTTCAAGTTTATTGCCCATTCCCATTTTCCATTCCTATGGACATTATCTGATGCAGTCGTGCATCTATTGGGGGTTCAAGGTGTTTTTAGTCCCGGATCCAAGGGATACTGAAATGATCGCTCAATTGATGAATGAATATCGCCCGTTTCTGATATGCATGGTTCCCACCCAGCTTTTAAATTTAGCGCAATCGGAAACAGAAATTAAACGAATGCCGGTGATGGTTGTTTCGGCTGCGGCGCCCCTTCCCACGGAAGTGGCCAAAAAAATCGAGGAAAAAATTAAGATGCCGGTATCGGAAGGCTATGGTCTTACGGAATGCATCAGCCATATTAATATCAGCGTCTTTTCGAAAATCACCCGATTTGCAACTTCCACCATCCCCGGGGTTGGAATCCCCGTGCCGGATACCGAGGTGAAATTGGTTGATCCGGAAACCGGAAAAGAGGTTCCTTTTGGGGATGTCGGTGAACTCTGGCTAAAGGGCCCCCAAATGATGAAGGGCTATTGGCCGGAGCCGGGTTCCGGCCTTGAAGACGGCGGGTGGCTGAGAACCGGTGATCTTTGCAAGATGGATGAAAATGGTTATTTTTATGTGGTCGACCGAATCAAGGATATGATCAACATTTCCGGGATGAAAGTATACTCCATAGAAATTGACGATCTTTTGTTTCAGAATCCTGCGGTAGCCGGGGCCGTGACCATTGGTATCCCTGATTCCAAAAGACCGGGAAGCGAGAGAATAAAGGCTTTTGTTAGATTGAAAGATGATTATAAAGGAAAGATAGGGCCACAGAATATCATCGATTACTGTCAGGAAAGATTGGCCCCTTATGCGGTCCCCAAATATATTGAATTCAGAGACAATTTGCCGCTAACGGTGACCGAGAAATATTTTAAGCGGGCATTAAGAGAAGAAGAGATTCAAAAAATGAAAGAAAGGGGCGAGTTATGATCACGGACCACGCTTTTTGCCCCATTTTGAATAGATCGCCGAAGGTGCACTCCATGGAAATGATGAAATGAAAACAAAATATTCGATCATTACAATCCTTGCCATATTTTTGGTCGTCAGTTTTACTGGGTATTCATACCCATGGCATGATGAAACCCATATGGCCATCGCAAAAGCAGCGGGGTACAAGAAATGGTACAACGCTGCAGGTGCGGATATGATCAAGACAAAAGCCATGGGAATAGAAAGACCCAATCACTATGTGAGCAACCCCAGACAAACAATGGTAACGCCAGAAATGGTGCTCGGGCAGATAAAAAATTATAATAAAAAAACCGATATAACGGGCCATCTCTATGGCGCGATCATCGCTTCAATTCGAGATTATTTGAAACAAAAGCATAAAGGGAAATACGGTGAGTATCATCTGGCCTTTTGTGCGCATTATGTCGGCGATCTTTCCCAGCCGCTTCACAATACCTTGTATAATTCATACAATCGTAAAAACCATGGGACCACAGATGGTATCATCAATGACGAGATTTTAGACACTGTGGATAAGATCAAAATTTATCCCATAAAAATAAAATCCGAAGAAGATTTGGCAGAGCAAATCGCAAGAATCGCCAATCTTTCGATTCAAAAAGGATATCAAATCCAAGACGAAAAGCGGCTATTGACCGAAGAGGAGGCATATGTTCAAATTGGCCATAGTGCTTCTTTGTTTCGCGCTATTTTGATATATGTCGGGGGGATTGGCCTG
>JAQYVT010000109.1 GCA_030145345.1 Desulfobacterales bacterium | reverse complement strand
TCAGATACTTAAAGGTTTATAAAATGTCATTTTTAGGTTTTTCGACAGTTTCTGCAAGTACCACCGTTCAAGCGATTTTGAGATACGATAATATCGTATCTCAAAAATTATTCCCCCCTTAATCCATGACATGAAATCTATTAAATTCAAAGATCAAGCTCGGATGGTAACTATCAATTCGAGATCGTTTTATAGATATCCATTCCACGTATCTACTAACAAGGGATTACATTTTATGGTAGTATTCATATTGTTAACTCGGGTAAAGGTCTGGCTAATAATAAACTCAATATTTCAGAGCGAATCTTTAGCGGCCACGCCCAGGATGCCCATTTTTTTTAGCTCAAAGGCATCCGCAAGACGCAGGTGCGCTTCATCCAGTGCCGTTCGAAAATCGTCACTGGTAAAGCGATCGTGTTCGGGGTGGAGGAGGATTCGCTTGGTGATAACGTTCTGATAAAGGGAAGGGTAGAGTTCTTCGATGTAATAGACGCCGGCGGGTTTCAAAACCCTGGCGATTTCAGAGAGACCCTGGCGCCAGTCCGGTACATGATGTAAAAAGCCGAATCCGAAGACCGCATCCAGGCTGCCTGTTTTGAACGGGAGATCGACGGCGTCTCCCACGTACATATTCACAGCATCTTTTGATCCAGGGGAAAGATGCGATCCTGCCTTCCGGATCATTTTAAAATCCAAATCCAGAATGTGCAGCTGGGACGGCTTAAAAATTTTAAAGATGAGGTTTGCTCCCGCACCCCGCCCGCACCCCACCTCCAGAATGTTTGCACCCGGCTTCAGGGACATCATGCTTCTGAGCCATTTAATCTCAATCTTTTGCTGGAAAACCCTCAGTGGATTGTTGACCACCCAGCGCTCCGCCCAGTTCAATTTCATTTTTATACCCTATGTTTCAGCCTTTGACAGCTAAATGTATCATGGCGATGCCGTTGGTAAGTTTATGTTCGGTCACTTGTGAAAACCCCACTTGTTTCAGAATGGCTGTCAGCTCGTCGGGCAATGCAAAGGTTCGTATCGATTCGGGAAGATGCATGTATGCCTTTCTGGATCCCACGATGAGCTCGCCGAGCAGGGGCATTACATGGAAAGAATAGATGTCGTAAAGCCAACGGAACACGGGTGCCGTCGGTTTTGAAAATTCCAGGCACATCATTTTCCCACCGGGTTTCAATACGCGACACATCTCTTTGAATCCCTGATCCATTCGGGTGACATTACGGATTCCAAACCCCACCATCGCCGCATCGAAGTGTCCATCCGAAAAAGGAAGCTTTTCGGCATCTCCCTGGATGAACCCGATGCGTTTTTTCGAAGGGGAATGGTTCACCTTGTGCAGGCCGGCATCGATCATGGCCCGATTAATGTCATATATGATCACCCGCCCGGACTCGCCGACGGTTTCGGCGGCCAGAATTGCCAGATCGCCGGTTCCGCCGCAAACATCGAGCACCCGGTCTCCGGGTTTCAAGGTCATTGTCTTAATGGCGGTACGCTTCCATAGATGATGAATCCCGAAGCTCAGCAGGGTATTCATGAGATCGTATTTTTTTGCAACCGAATTAAAATGCTGCAGTACCCGTTGAGCCTTTTTATCCGCCGGAACTTTCTGATATCCAAAAAAGGCCGTCTTCTGAGGATATTCCGGGTCTGCCGTTCGATTTTGCGGGTGATTTTTATCCAGCCACTTTGTTCGTTTCATAAATATCTCGGTATGTTCTTTTATGGTTTGGGGCACCATAGCAAACAGCCCAATAACTATCAAGGGTTATCACAAGGATAATAACTCAACCCTAATCGATCGTAAACAAACTGGGAGGGATATTACAATCGAAGATAAATTAAATAAAACTTGATGCCTATTTGAGGGTATATTATTACCTGTATCTTCAGATAATAAATTCATTGTGTAACCCTAAAGGAACGTATATTCTTTCACCACACCCTTACCAATACCGTGGCGTGGCATTCAATAAACATCGAAACTTTGGAGGTGAACATGCTGACTTCAGGCGTTGAAAAAGTGATACATGTAGGCCGAATGGCGTTTCTACAGGCAGGAGAGGGACTTTTCATGATGCTTTTTGTCGGGATGTTTTTGCTCTCTATGGTCATTTATGGCGTGCCGGTTCAGGCGGCGGAAAAGGATCATTCCGCCCGGGTGAACTGCGACATCCAGCATACTTCCTGCACCCAAGAACTTTCCGACACCCAGGTGGTTCTCGATATCACCCCCAAACCGGTCAAAGCCATGGCGGATTTGACGTTCAGGATAACCCTGACGGGAAAACAGCCGGCGGCGGCGCCGTATATTGATCTCGGAATGCCGGGTATGAAAATGGGTCCCAACCGGGTGACCCTTAAATCTATGGGAAACGGCGTCCATGAGGGAACCGGCATTATCGTGCGATGCCCCAGCGGGAAAAAGGTTTGGAAAGCGACCGTCATTGTTCCAAACATGGGGGCCGCGGAGTTTGTCTTCGATGTCATCTATTGAGACCTTATATATCGCTTTTTTTACCACCGGTTTTTTCGTTGGATTCGGACATTGTATCGGCATGTGCGGCCCGATTGTCGTCTCCTTTTCCCTTAATTTAAGGCCAAAAGGGGTGATGGCCCCGAATCTCTTGTATCATGCCGGAAGAATAACGACATATGCCGTTCTCGGCGGGGTCATGGGTGCCAGCGGCGCCTTCACGCGTATCACCGCCGGCATCGGCGGGGTGCAGAAGGGCGTCATGATCTTTGCGGGTCTCATGATTATCGTCATGGGGTTGGGTATGAGCGGATGGGTTCCCTTGGGACGGATCTTCGGCGACTATTTCAGCGCCCAAGGGGTGATCCACCGGGGCTTTCGCAAACTGACCGGCATACAATCCACCGCGGCGTACCTTCCTTTGGGCATGCTCCTCGGCCTGTTGCCCTGCGGGCCGGTTTATACGGCCTTGGTTGCAGCGGCAAGGGCAGGCATGGAGATCCAAAACTCGTTTAAAGCTGTTCTCGTAGGAATGGGGCTGATGGCGGTATTTGGCATCGGAACGGTTCCTGCCCTGCTAATGGTTGCCAGGCTTACCGGTATGGGATGGTTGAGGTCCAGAGACGTGATTTATAAAATCGGCTCTGTCCTGATGATGGCAGTGGGGATATATTTCGTCGTCAAAGGTATTCGATTCTGATCCACCAGCGGGTTTCCACCGAAACCTCTATTGTCAGGTGTCAGGAATGAAAAGAAATGGTAATAGCAAACATTTCTTGACAGGTTTCTCGTCATATGTCATCTTATATGACGAAATTATTGTCATAATGTTGCCATGAAGGAAAACATCCCATATATCAAGCGGTTGATCGATTTAAATGCCTTGTTGGCGAAAAAATCGCATTTCCTGCTCGGACCTCGTCAAACAGGCAAAACTTTTTTGATTCGCCATACACTGGAGAACGTGCGTGTCTATGATCTTCTCGATTCAGAAACCTATCTGACATTAAGCCGAAATCCAGAACGTATCTCTGAAGAACTGCAACCGCAGGACCGTATCGTTGTAATCGATGAAATTCAAAGACTTCCGGAGCTTTTAAATGAGGTTCATCGTCTCATCGAAACAAAAGGTATTCATTTTTTGCTGACCGGATCAAGTGCGCGCAAACTTAGACGCGGTGGAATTAATTTGCTGGGCGGCCGGGCGCGAACCAAATACCTCCACCCTTTAACATATAAAGAACTGAATGAACATTTTGATTTATTCTTGGCAATAGAACGCGGACTGATTCCCTCGATTTATTTTTCAAATGAGCCGGGTGCCGACTTGCAAGCCTATGCCGGCGCTTATCTTCAGCAGGAAATCCTTGCTGAAGGAGCGACGCGCAATATCCCGGCATTTAGCAGGTTCCTTGGCGTTGCCGCCTTTTGCAATGCCACAATCGTCAACTTTACCAACGTTGCAAATGACGCCCAGGTAGCAAGAACCACTGTTTATGAGTATTTTGAAATACTTAAAGATACCCTGATTCTCTATGAGCTACCTGCCTGGAGAAAGTCAAAGAAAAGGAAACCTCTGGCTTCTTCGAAATATTACTTTTTTGATGTAGGCGCAGTGGCTGTGTTACAAGGTCGGGAATTCAAGGCCGGCACACCGGAATTCGGTGAGGCATTTGAGACATACCTGATGCATGAGCTGAAAAGTTACAGTGACTATAAATCCGGCGAGCAGTTGAGCTATTGGCGTTCAACTTCCGGTTTTGAAGTTGATTTTATTATTGGAGACCATACTGCCTTAGAAGTTAAATCCAAAAAAAACCTCTCTCCCAATGACCTTAAATCATTGCGCATGCTGGCCGAGGAGGGAAAAATGAAACGATATATATGCGTCAGCATGGAACCGCGCAGAAGGAAAGTTGGCGATATAGATATCTTACCATACAAGGAGTTCTTGGATCTGTTGTGGGACGAAGCGTATACTTAGAATATTTATTTTTCCTTTTTCTCCAACTTAATTGAAGAGGAACCTAAATTTTTATCGATTTTAACCACCAAAGCGTGCTAATAATACTTCTGTCACATACTTGACCCATGGTATTGGTTGATGCAGGGATTAAAGAAAACTGTTAAACATGCTTCGCATGAATTTCCGGTTTTTCCGGGTAAGGAGGCGCAAACGTGAAACAAGGAAAATGTCCCAGGTGCGGGTCGGAAGCGGTCCATTCAGGTGTTGAAGTGTTACCGAAAAGCGGCCCGTTCGGCAGTAACAGCATCCCCATAAGTATCGTTTCCATTGCGGCACTCGACAATTATGTCTGCACGGATTGCGGGTATCTCGAACGTTACATTGCAGATGCCGAAAAACTAAAAGAAATCGTAAAAAAATGGCCCAAGGTCGGTGAGACTTCCCGGGAAGAAGCCTGACCCGAATGTCTCGCAAAGCCCATCAAAAATAATGGCAACACACTGCCATATCCATAACTTCTATCGAAATCTAACATCGTAATTTCAAAATTCTATATTTTCAGGGGACAACAGTGTGAAAGAATTGTGGCGACTCGGGAAAATCATCCGAATCATGGGAAAGCACGGCTTTGGAGATATTACCGAAAGGCTCTTCAAAAGGGAGAAAAAGCGGCCGGTCGATCCGGAAGCAAAGGAATGGACGTCCAAAAACGGTTTTCCTTCCCCCCGGCGTGTTCGGCGTGTTCTCGAAGAACTGGGGCCCAGTTTTATTAAACTCGGCCAATTAATGAGCACCCGAGCCGACATCTTCCCCACGGAATACATCGAAGAATTTACAAAACTTCAAGACCAGGTGCCGCCGGTACCTTTCAGCAAAATCAGGGATATCATCCAGAAAGAACTCAAGGGTCCACTGGACGAAATTTTCGCTGAGTTTACAGTGGAATCCATGGCCGCCGCTTCCGTAGCACAGGTTCATATGGCCAAACTCTTCAGCGGAGAACAGGTTGCGGTCAAGGTCATCCGGCCCGGTATCGACAAGGAGATTCAAAAAGATATCCGCCTGATGTACGCCATTGCCAAACGGGCTGAAAAGGCTTTTGAAATCGCCCGGGTCATCGGCGCCGTTAATCTGGTCAAAGAATTCGAGCGGATTGTTTTCAAAGAACTCGATATGTTAATCGAGGCCGGGAATATCGAGAAGTTCGCCGTTAACTTCAAAGGGGACGATGAAATCTATATTCCCAACGTCCACTGGGACACCACCACAAAATCGGTCCTTACCATGGAACATATCCCCGGTTTAAAAATGGATCAGGTGGATGCCATCCGGGACCATGGGATCGATCCAAAGGAAATCGCAATGATTGGGTTGCGGTCCTTCTCCCGCCAATTGATGGATTTCGGTTTTTTTCATGGAGATCCCCATTCCGGCAATACCATCGTCATGTTCGACGGTCGTGTGAGCCTGGTGGATTTTGGCATTACCGGTTATCTGGATGACGAAACCATGCAGCAGATCGCGAATCTTTTTTTGGGCTTTGCCGAACATGATTACGATATGGTCATGGATGCCCTGTTGGATGCGGATCTGATCCACGAAGAAACCATGGATCTCAAAAGCTTCCGCAGAGATCTCAAGGATATCAGTGAACCTTTTTACGGACGTTCTTTGCAGACCGTTTCGGTCAAGGAGGTCCACGGCCAGGTCATTCAGCTGATATACAAATATAAGATCCGGCTGCCGAGAAATCTTTTGCTGCTCCTGAAGACATTTATTCAGACAGAAGCCTTAGGGAAGATACTGGGAAGCGACGCAAGCATTTTGGAAGTGACCAAGCCGTATGCCAAAGCCCTGATCAAACGAAGCTATCTAACAAAAAAGGCCTTGAAAAATTTTCGAAAAGACACCCTTGCCATGGGCGGGCATATGAAATCGATGCCAAAGCTCGTCCATGATATTCTCAAGCAAACCGCCAAGGGCAAACAGCGAATAGAACTTCAGCACAACGGCTTTGAAGAGATCAACGTCCAGTTTGTAAAAAGCATTAACCGGCTGATTATGGGTATCGTCATTTCCGCCTCCCTGATTGCCGGCGCCATGGTTTTGAACGCCCCCCAAAAAATGTTCTTGTTTACATTCGAAATTTTCGGCGGGCAGAAGATTTCTCTATCGGCAATTTTGGGACTGACCGGCTATTTTATCGCCACGGTTCTTGCCCTTTGGCTCATTGTCATGATTTTTCGATCCAGAAAACTATAACCCGAAAACGATAATCAGATGACTCGCTGATTCCGTGTTCAGACGCTTAATATCGATGTCATGGTGGCGGAATCGATGTTTCCCCCGCTCAAAATGATTCCGACCCGGCCTTCGGGAATCACGGCCCCACACAGCAAGGCCGCCAGCCCAAGTGCGCCGGACGGCTCAACCACCAGCTTCATTCGGTAAAACAGAAATTGAACGGCGTCGATGATGGCGTCTTCGGACACGGTTTGCATATCGTCCACATATTCCAGCACCAAGGGGAATGTGATCTTGCCCAATGACGCGGTGCGGGTTCCGTCGGCGATGGTCGGGGGATTTTTTACCCGGTGGAGCTTTTTCGTTCGAAATGACCGGGTGGCATCGTCGGCCAGTTCCGGTTCGATGCCGATGGTCCGGCAGTTCGGTGACATTTCCTTGGCCGAGACCGCCGACCCGCTCAACAGTCCGCCCCCGCCGCAGGGGACCAGCAGCATATCGAGATCTCCGACCTCTTCGAACAATTCCAAAGCCGCAGTCCCCTGGCCGGCGATAACGTCCGAATGATCAAACGGCGGGATCATCGTATAGCCGTGCTCGATTTCAAGTGCCGTTGCCACGGCTTCACGGGTTGTTTCTTCAGGATCGTATTCCACAACGGTGGCGCCGTATTCCTCGGTGGCCGCACGTTTGGTTGCAGGGGCGTTGTTGGGCATTACAATTACGGTTTGAACGTTCAGCATCTGACCCACCAGCGCAACCGCCTGGGCATGGTTGCCCGAAGAGAATGTAACCACACCGCAGGACCTTTGGGATTCCGGAAGCTGAGAGATGGCATTGAATGCCCCGCGAAACTTGAAGGCGCCGATCCGCTGAAAATTTTCACACTTGAAATACACATCTGCCTTGACCCGCCGGTTGAGTGTTCGGGACGTCATAACCGGCGTAACATTGGCGTAACCTTTCAATCTTTCTTTAGCGGCCTTTACCTGTTCAAACATTCTTTTTCCTAAATTGAGCGTTTCAAATAGTGACGGAATAAAATAAAAACAATTGTTTTAGAACTTTAAATAGCAATTGAAGCCTTATACCTTCTCACCTGTTGGGTCGTTTTGCATTTGTTAAAAAAGGTCACGATTTGAAACCCTCCGGGATTGCCGATTTTACCGAATCTGCTGCGTTATGAGACATTTGCAGTAGCATACTACGGCTGCATGTCTCATGCCTTGAATCTTCGGCAAACTCGACAATCGCTCAAATTAGGTTTCTCTTTCTATTTTTTGTTTTTCAGCAAATTTTCCAAAGCAGCGAACGGCCGGTGGTCGGAAGACGGCGCTTGCTCGCCGGCAGGCGTCGACCCGCCATACCATTCCGCCACCTGATCCCGGGAGTGCTCGTTTTCGTGACAGTAGATACACAGCAGCTCCCAGTTGCTGCCGTCAGACGGATTGTTGTCGTGGTTGTGGTCCTTGTGATGGACCGTGAGCTCTCGAACTTTTCTTCCCGAGAATTCTCGCCCGCATTGGGCACAGATCCACGGAAAAATCTTGAGCGCTCGCTCCCGATAGGTCTTCTCTCGACGCTCTCGAAGTCGCCGAGCCTCGTCGACAACCTGATTCGGCTGGTGGACCTTTGTTTGGGTCTTCTTGGGTGACATGTGGGCATCCTCCCGTCTTCCGGTTTACCCTAATGTTGCATTGTGAATTCAACTCATAAGTGCAACACAGTTCGGGTGCGAAACTTGAGTTATTTACGAGACATCATTCACAGTCGCTATGGTCGATGGCATTTTCCGGGCACACTTCAACACAAGAACAACATTCGATGCAGTCGTTAATATCCACCGGAACGGCCTGGCAAGGCCCTCTGTTTCTCAGTAGAAAAACCCTTCTGTAAGGACACGGTCAAATGTGTCGAAACAAACCCCTTCCATTTCCAGTAAGGCGCGTTTCATTTCGATACCCCCCTGATATCCGCCGAGAGTTCCGTCAGATCGAACGGCCCGGTGACATGGGATTATGACGGGGAACGGATTTTTGGCCAGGGCGGTGCCGACGGCCAAAATAGTATTACGGCATCGACCTGCATGCAAGAAAAATGTGGGTTCGTATTCCTGATTTCACGATATTACTGGACAAATCACCCGATGGGTCTTATCTTGTCTATCCTAAAAAAAACCGATTCGAATAAGGTTTTAGAAATAGAGAAAAGGAGACACCATGAAGATCGGATTGTTGGGTCTGCCCAATTCCGGAAAGACAACCATTTTTAATGCGCTCACAAGATCGGAAGCGGAGGTGGCTGCCTACGCCAACAACAAAGCAGAACCGAATATTGCCGTTGTTGAGGTGGGGGACGAACGCGTGACCCGGCTCTCGCAACTTTACAAGCCTAAAAAAACAACCTATGCTACCATTGAAATCGTCGATTTTCCAGGTTTTTCAGAAGGTTCCGCCCGGGAGGGCGGTTTTTCAAGCGCTCAGATGAACCTTGTCCGGAACTTGGATGCCGTTGCGCTGGTTTCCCGTAATTTTACCGATGATCTTATGGGGGATACAGACCCGCTTTCGGATATCAACACTGTGGACACCGAGTTTATACTATCTGACATGATCATCGTCGAGAACAGACTTGAACGGATCGAGTGGAGTTCCAGACGGGGTAAAAAGACCAACACCATGGAGATGGAAGAAAAGGTTCTCACAAAAATACAAGAAGAATTGAACCGCGGCCGGCACATTCGGAATCTTGTCCTGAATCATAACGAGGAAAAGCTGATCAGCGGATTTCAGTTCATCACCCAAAAACCTTTTTTTGTCATTCTGAATTCCGGTGAAGAAAACTTCGGAAACAACCATGCGCTTCTGACCCAACTAGAAGAAAAATATAAGGTTATTGAATTTTCCGGTAATTTCGAAATGGACCTTGCCGCTTTCAGCGACACCGAGGAAGCAAATATGTTCATGGAGGACATGGGCATCGCTGAATCGGCCCGAGACCGCATGACCCGCTTTGCTTATGAAATGCTCGGCCATATCAGCTTTATTACCGTGGGAACCGATGAGGTAAGGGCCTGGACGGTGCACAACGGCGACACGGCGGTGGACGCGGCCGGAACGATCCATTCCGACCTATTTCGGGGGTTTATCCGGGCCGAGTGCTTCTCCTACGGCGACCTGATGGATTGCGGTTCAGAAAAAGGTGTCCGTGATAATGGACGTTTCCGCTTGGAGGGCAGGGATTATAAAGTAAAGGACGGAGATATCCTCAATATCCGGTTCAACGTCTAATTCGGCAGCGGCATAATTTTTTCCTTCTTTTTCTTGCCGGCAGAATCCCCATCTGCTCAATTGGGGTTCAATTTATGCCGTCTTTCGCTTTGGAACATCGATCTTTCTTTTTTCAGGATCCCGCTGCTGACGATAAAAAATTGCAATATGGCCGATCATCCCCACCAACTCGGATTCGGTCTCTTTTTCAATGACACCCACCATCTCTTTTTTCTGCTCTTTTTCCTTGAAATCAATAAATTTTACCTTGATAAGCTCGTGCTTTTCCAATGACGCGTCAACGGCCTTGGTTACCGTGGGGGAGAGTCCTTTCTGTCCGACAAACACCAAAGGTTTCATGCCATGGACAAGCCCCTTCAGATATTTTTTCTGATAGCCTTTCAGTTTTTCCACACATACCTCCGTTTTTGGATCTGTAAGCGCGCTGCTACAATGTTAAATTATTCCTGTGGGCCGACCGGCCTAAAAAATAACCCGGTCTGATTTAAAGACATGCAATTTTTCGATTAAAATTAGGCGCTACTTATCCCTGACTGCTTCCAGCGTAATCAGAATCTCGACGTCTTCTCCCACCACGCCCATGTTATAAAATTTGCCGTCTCCCACATGATAGTCCAATCTGTTAATTTTCAAGCGGGAATCGAAACCGGCGACCATCTCCTTCTTATTAAAGGGGTTTTCTTTCTGTCCCCAATAGATGAATTCCAGTGTGATGTTTTTGGTGACATCTTTAATGGTCATCTTTCCTTCGAGAATATATTTATTTCCAACGGCATGTTTGACACGGGAAGACTTGAACGTCATCACAGGATATTTGTTCGCGGCAAAGAAATCATCAGAGCGAAGATGATTATCCCGCTTGCCGTTGTCGGTGTTGATGCTGTCGACCTTGACAGAAAAATCGAACTTAGTTTTTTCAAGATTGTCGGGATCGAAAAACACATCCCCGGTAAAATCGGAAAAATGGCCCCTCACGGTCGAGTAAATATGTTTTATTTCAAAGAGAATACCGGTATGAACCGGATCTACTTTCCACTCATGGGCAACTGCCTGGGTTTGTCCCAATATAAACAGACACAGAAACATAAGTAAAATTCTTTTCATAACACACCTCCTTTTTAGAGATCTGTTTTTGTGCGTCGAAACGAATGAAATTAATTTCATTATGAAAATTTAAAGCCTAAAAGCTTCTTTGTAAACCCTGGTGGAAGAAAAACCTACAATCTTTGCTCAATCAGGGACAGCGTTTCGGTCAGATCCGGTTCGTCTTTAATTCATCGAGGGGATAGAATGTTCCCCGCCAGACGATTCCTTTGTTTCTTGTGGTGATGACAGCAGCTTTGATCGAGATGTATACGGTGACATACGGCGTGACCACCGACCAGATCGAATACCACGGATTGACACCGATATTTGAAAATCCATGGAC
>JAQYVT010000108.1 GCA_030145345.1 Desulfobacterales bacterium | reverse complement strand
TGGTTCTATTTGCGAATTGGAAACACAGATATTATTAGCAGAGGATTTAGATTTAATTGAAAAAAGTGAATTGGGTACACTAAAAAAAGACATCGCAGAAATAGAAAGAATGTTAAAATCTCTGATAAAGTCCTTAGAAAAAAAACCTGGAATCCTTGGACCCTCTTCTCCAACTAAATTGGAGAAGAACCAAAAAGAATAACTTTTTTTCACACAAAAAGGGGTTCACGCTGTTAAAACCCCGCAATAAAATAGAGTTGGCGGAAGAACACCATGAGAGATCAAGACCACAATACCTTCAAGCAATTGCTTACCGAACAATTGACGGAACTTTTGGGGCAGGCGGATCTTACGGTTAGAGGTTTACTCGACTACAGCGAGAGATCGGCGGATCTTTTGGACCGGGCAACGTTTGAATCTGAACGCGGTACAATGCTTCGAATCCGGGACAGGGAAAGCAAGCTTATTCGCAAGATCCAAAGAGCACTCGAAAATTTAGAAGACGGTAATTATGGAATTTGTGAGGTATGTGAAAAAGAGATTGCAATTGAACGCCTCAAGGCCAGACCGGTAACGACCCTTTGCATTCGGTGTAAAACCAAGATGGAGGCGCTGGAAAGATGAAATCATCAATTACAGAGGAAAAGAAAACATCAAGAACCTTAATATCCGTAAAACCTAAAAGCCCAAGGAACAGCAAACGCAAGGAAAGTTATAAAAGCTACAAAAAAAAGCGTATAAATTCAGGAAGAAAATGTAGAATCTGTGGAAATGATCCCTATCCGAACTATTTTTTCTGCCCGTCCTGTCATCACCGAATCGCCGCGTACGAGGAAAACGAAGGATAATGGTTGGACAGCTACAAGAATAATCATTGAAGTTCCCTGCAGCCCCCCAAGACGGGATTTCCGTCCCGGTTAAACAGAAAAGACCCATAGGTTTCACGGGGTAAACCTCGCGCCAACAAGCTGCAGGGATCTTCAATAAAAACACTACGGTCGCTTTCTCGGGTTTTTAACCGGACCGCCCTCAAAATTTCCGTCCTTTTAATCCGCCCAATTTGTATTATTTGCCGAATCGTCTCCGCTCGCCTGCCGGACACCGCCAAACAATGTCACTTTTAGCCCAATCTGCCAACCGGGGTTTGATTTCAAGAAGATCATTTTTTTTGTGTATGGATTCTTTTTATGTTTGATTTAAGGGGTGTTCTATAATAAAAATCCGTTTTTGATATAGGCAATTGAGTTTTGGAAGGTTATTCCCGATAAAATTAAGATATTTTGGAGAAACCCATGAGATCTGTTTTGGTTGTTTCGGAAAAGCCTGAAGATTACAGAAAAATTCACACCGCCTTTAACGCGGGGTGTTGCGTCGATAGAACCACTGGCAAAAACGAAGCGTTAGAAATCCTTAGAAGAAAACGATACGATTTTGTTTTTATTGATCTAAATATCCTCCTTCAGTCGACTCCAAGCAATGACTATACCCAGGTGTTGCAGCCATTAAAACAGTTATGGCCGACCATTGAAATCATCGTCATGGCCAGTTCCGACATGATCAGGGAGGTGGTCAAAGTCGTAAAAGCCGGTGCCAGCGACTACCTGACATACCCGTTGGATCCGGACGAGGTTCAACTGGTAACGGAAGCCATAAGCGAATCCATTATTCAGCAGTCTGAACTCGATTATCTCAGAGAACAGTTCTGGAGATCGGATTCGCTGGAAATGGTTCATACCCACAATGGCACTGTTAAAGAAGTGTATAAAAAGATTCACCGGGTTGCGCCGACAAAAACAACCGTCTTGCTGATCGGTGAAACCGGAACAGGGAAGGGTGTTTTGGCAAAATTAATACACAGACACAGCAACCGGGAAAATGCTCAGTTCATCAGCGTCCATTGCGGAGCTGTTCCGGAAACCCTTTTAGAAAGCGAGCTCTTCGGCCATGAAAAAGGGGCTTTTACCGGTGCTTTCAAAAAAAAACTGGGTAAGTTCGAGATTGCCAGAAATGGAACCCTGTTTCTGGATGAGATCGGCACCATAACGCCTTCGGCGCAGGTTAAACTGTTACAAGTGCTGCAAGACGGGACCTTTAATTGCGTGGGGTCTGAAAAAAACATCGCAACCAACGCAAGAATTATCACAGCCACGAATTCCAATTTAAAAAAAATGACCGAAGACGGTGATTTCAGGAAAGACCTATATTATCGTCTGAATGTCTTCCCCCTCGAAATTCCACCGTTAAGAGAAAGAAAAGAAGATATTCCGTTGCTGATCCAATTTTTTTTAAAAAAACTTAGCAAAGATTTGCAAAAGGATATTCACGACGTCCATCCCCAGGTCAGGGAAGCTCTGGAAAAATATTCATGGCCGGGAAACATAAGGGAGTTGGAAAATCTTTTGGAGCGGGCTTACATACTGGAGACTTCTGAGGTTCTGACGCCGGAGAGTTTCCCTGTAGAGCTTTTTGAACATGAAACTTCATCGGCTGTTTTGCCTTTGGGTACCGATGGTTCTCTGTCAGAAGCGCGTCGAAAAGCCATAGAACGTTTTGAAAAGAGATATCTTAAGGAATTGATATCGCGAAATAGCGGGAAAATAAACCAATCTGCCCAAGAGGCCGGTGTCAGCACCCGCCAGCTGCATAAACTCATGCTTAAATACGGTATCCGAAAGGAAGATTTCAAAAATAGAACCTAGCCCGGCTTTTGCCACGAGGCCGATATTTTAAAAGCGGGCTTCCGGCCTGTAATGGACCCAGGGGCCGGCGCCCGCTCTTAAAATTTAGGATTCTGTTTTTTCCAGTATCTTATAGGATTCCACTTTAATGGTCTTGACGCCGTCTTCTTCGACGACCTGGCCGGTGACTTCCACGGTTTTGCCCACATGATTTAACATATCGTTGCCCATATCCGTATCTTCCACTTCATACACCATGCCGTCCTCTGCAACAATCTGATACGCGTCGTTGATGGTTCCGGTAATGGTAACTTGACCGGCAAATACCGGATTCGAAAAGATCAATGCAAACGAAAAAACACAAATTATTCCTGCAACCATCCATCTTCGCTTATTATCCATTTTTCAGCCTCCTTTAACCCTTAATTTAAGATAGTAAAAGACAAAGCCCGACACTTTTTCAGCGTCCATAACGCTCACCATGGATCAGCAAAATATATGCCAACGATATAACCCATTGAACGGCAACGGCGAGCCCATTCCCGGCAAGCTTGCTGAAACGAAGTTTACCCCGTGAAACCCATCTGTTTTCTGTTTAACCGGGGTGGAAATCCCCCTTAACGGGGGCTGCAGGGCCCTTCAAAACACGGGTATTGGATGCCTTGGAAAAGGTTTTTCAGAACTCAAGGTTCCTATGATGAAGAGAAATTCATGGGGTTAATGCGTGAGATGGCCGGTTGCAGCTGAGGACGTCATAGCATACGGCAAAACGATCCCGCGTGCCGGTATCATCACCATCACCGTGGGAACGTCGATGGATGTTCACCGTCCAAAAGGTCGCTGCCGTAAAGCGCAAAATACGTGGTACCCGCTACACCGAAAAGAAACGCAACGATAAAATTAATATATGGATCGATCTGCCAAAGAAAAGCACCCCCAAAAGCTGCTATGGATACGATACTATCTCGCAAGAGATAATAGAGGCCAAACATGGCTGCCTTAAGGTTTTCAGGTGCAAGGTCCATGATAAGGGCTTTCCGTGTCGGCTCCCCGAACTCCTTGAGGCCGCGCAAGACGAAGGCGAATACCAGCAGTTTAAAGGATTGACAGAAAAACAGGACCAGTGGAAAGAACGTAAAAAACATAAATGTTATGACAACGAATGGTTTTTTGGTACTTTTATCCGCCAAATACGCCACCGGAATATACACCAGCATGGCCACCGTCATTTCAATGGCGGTTAGGATGCCGAAAGATAAGGCCGTTACCGGTTCGGCGATGGTTTTCATGCACCATACCACAACGAAAGCATAGGGAATCTGTTCGCAAAACCGAACCAAAATATCCGAAACAAGTAATCGCTTAAGGGCCGGGCGCATGTGAGGTAAAAGCTTCAGTGGATTCTTTTCAGGTCCTCGGGATTGTTTTTTTGTTGACGTTTTCGGCGGATCGTCTTCGATGAGAATTTGCTGGAGAACCGTTGCAAGAATAGATAACAGAAAGGCACAACCAAAGGCGGCCCGAACGCCGTTGCGCTCACCCCAGAGTCCGATGCATATGCCCCCCAGAATCGGCCCAAGTGCCATGGGAATTCTTCTGACCAAAGAGTGCATGGAGACCCCCATGGTTCTCTTGTTCAAGGGGAGAACTCTGGCTATAAGGCTCATGGTCGCAGGCAAAGAGATTGCCGACCATGAAAGGAAAAATACCGAACCCAATAAAACCGCCTGCCAAAGGGGAATCAGTATGACGATGACAAATCCGAACATGGCGATGATGTTAAAAACAAGCAGGGCTTTCTTGGTGCCGATTCGGTCGGAAAGGTAACCTCCGGGAAAGGAATAGAGTGCGGACAGCAGGTTGTCGAGACCGTTGAGAAGACCGATGGATAAAGCGCCACCCCCTAAAGCGATGAGATAAATCGGCAAAAACCGCTCGGCCATCCGCTCGCCCATGCCCACAAGGATGACCATGCAAAGCAGTCCGACGGTACTTTTTCGGAGACCGAGAAAGTCAGAGATCTGGGACCGTATGGACATAACTCACATACCTCGATATGCTGTCAGTTCCTAAATAGTGTCCATCCACAATTGTAAAATGGGCACGGTGGTTTTCCGATTCATAACTGGGCAAATTTTGTCCGGATCAAGGCCGCCCCCGTTAAATATGCTTCGCCCCTATGAAATCGGCGTTGCATTTCATTGGGCAAGCATTTCACGGGGCAGGCACAAGGGTTTTCGGTAAGGCATACTCCCTGTACGCAGCAGTCGAAAACCCGCGGAGAACCCAGATCCGGGCAAGAAGGACCATTTATGGATGGAAACTAAATCGGCGGCGCTATGGTCACGAGCACACGCATTTTGCTGGTTGCCCGGATGCCGTGGGGTTCGCTAATATCCGAAATCAGAACGTCTCCGGGGTTGGCAGGAAGTTCACTATCGTCTTTCCCCAGAAAGGAACCGGTGCCTTCGAGCACCACGATACTGAGCTGGCCTTCGATGTCGTGAGAATGGATGGGAAGTTCTTGACCGGCGTTAAAATTGAAGTTCAGAACCTTAAAATACGGGGAGTCATGAACCAACAATCTTTTTAAGGCCTTATCGCCAAAACCGCTCTCCTTAAATACTTCGATCCTTTTCATCATGGCTGATTCTCCTTTTTTTATATATTAACATTTACTTGCTTAAAATACCATTGTGTTTGTGGGTTTGCATTGACTTGGGTCAAATCCTTTAAATTTAAATAATATGTCGAATTAATAATAACCTAAATTGATCGGTTCCAGGTTCAGGGTTCAACGTTCAAGGGTTGCAACCGAATGAAACTGCTCAAAATATTGATTAAAATCCGGAATACCTGCCATAACCTATTGGGTGGAACGGTTTTGAAACCACGATGAAGCCGGTATCCCATGGATGCGAGCTGTTTGAGGTTTTTCCAACCCGGAACGTTGAACCCTGAACCGCTCAACCTAAATTTTAAGATGCATAGACGTGGTTTTTCAAATCATTTGCTTGTTGACAATAATACTACAATGTAGCATTTTTAGTGGGTTGTCAAATTCGGCGACATGCGTATTGCCGCGGCGGAGCTGAAGATTTTCAGGGATGCTCAATCTTTGAAGAAATGATTTTCCAGCCGTGGGTGAATTGAAAATAGGCGGTTGACTTCTGGTCAAGGTTATGGTTGATTGCGTGTATATTGAATAAAACTCAACCCGTCGATTTGACTGAATAATTTGGATGGTTTTTTTGAACGTCCATTCTCCTAAGAAGCTGACCGGCTCAAGATCTCACCGTTTATATGGGGCGTGCCATGAACAAAAATATTGAAAAGGAATATTTGCTCAAGGCGATCGGCGCTTTCAAACGAAGATTCATTGTGATTTCGCCTGAATTTAAAATCCTGGCTGCAAACTGCCGGCCCGATGGGATAACCGAAGCTGAAATTATCGGGAAATGCTGCCATGAACTGTTCTATGATCGATCCTCTCCATGTCAAAATTGTGCGGTAAAGGAGACCATCAAAGACGGCAAACCCGCTTTAATGCCCAAGCCGGAAGATACATTGGATATGGATGGAATGCCGTGTTATTATGCCTATCCGATCTATTCCGGAGATGATATCGAAGCCTTTGTCAGCATGGATTTTGACATCCCCACCCGGGGGGGGCTTGAAGAGAAACTGCAACGCACCAATGCTTTTTTGCGGAATCTCATTTTTAGTGCTGTGGACGGCGTTATCGCTTCGGACAAGAGAGGGAAGATCCTCATTTTCAATGAAGCCGCCACCAAGGTTTTCGGCTATACCATCGATGAAGCACTCAACACCGTGAACGTCCGGGATATTTACCCCGGAAAAAACGCATTTGAGGTTATGCAGAACCTCAGAAGCGAGGATTACGGCGGTAAAGGGAAACTGAGTTCTTATCAGGTGGACGTTGTCAGTAAACATGGTGAAATTATTCCAATCTCTCTGAATGCAGCCATTGTCTATGAAAACGGGCAGGAGGCGGCCACCATCGGTTTTTTTCACGATCTGCGCGATCAACTCCTGATGAAAGCGGAACTTGAAAAGACTCAGCTTCAGCTTCTCCAGTCGGAGAAGATGGCTTCTTTGGGCAAACTGGCGGCAGGCGTGGCGCACCAGCTAAACAACCCTTTGGGAGGAATTACGCTGTTTACCAAGCTGATCCTGGAAGAATATGACCTGGGGGACGGTGCAAAAGAAGATTTAAACCGCATCCTGAAAGACGCCAACAGATGCCGGGACACGGTCAGAGAGTTGCTGGAATTCACCCGACAGACCCGTCATTTAATGCGGCCCAGTGATGTCAACCGGGCCCTTACCCGCACCCTCTTTCTCCTCGAAAGCCAGACCCTGTTCCAGAATATAGATATCGTAAAAGACCTGGATGCGTCCCTTCCGCCGGTTTATGGCGATATTCAGCAACTGAATCATCTGTTTATGAACATCATTCTCAATGCAGCACAGGCCATGGTAGGGAAAGGGAAGCTTACCATAAAGAGCCGCCTGCTTTCCGATGCCGATCGGGTCTGCATAGAGATATCCGACACCGGTCCGGGAATACCTGAAGATATTCTTCCCCATATATTTGAACCGTTCTTTACCACCAAAGAAGAGGGGAAAGGGACCGGTCTGGGCCTCAGCCTGGCTTATAGAATCGTTGAAAATCACGGCGGTCATATCCGAGCTGAAAGTAAACCGGACCAGGGGACTAAATTTCTTATTGAGCTTCCCCTTGCGGCCAAGGACCTCGAAGGAGATTAACGTGGAGATAACACCTGACGCAACAGCATTGGTCGTGGATGACGAACAGGATATCCGGGATGCCTGCGAGCGGATTCTCACCCGGGCCGGTCTTCGGGTGCTAAAGGCGTCCCGCGGGGATGAAGCGCTGAGTGTTCTGGCAAAAGAGAACGTCGACATTGTTCTACTCGATTTGAAAATGCCGGGCATGGACGGTTTGGATGTTCTCAGTCGAATTAGTGCCAAATACAGGAAGATTCAAGTCATCGTTATTACGGGATATGCCACCGTAGAAACCGCCATCGAAGCCATGAAACAGGGGGCCTACGATTTTATCGCCAAGCCCTTTGATCCGGATCAGCTCCGCATCGTTGTCCGTCGTGCCTGGGAGAAAATTCGCCTCACCCGTGAGGCTGAAGAACTGGAACGTAAAAGACAAAGGACCTTGGCGGATCTGGATACGGAGAAAAGCCGTATTCGCACCATTATCGAATCTTTTCCCAGCGGTGTTGTGGTCACCGATCCCAAAGGACGGGTGGTTTTGATGAATCCGGCCTTCAGACAACTTCTCGGTCTGGGTCCCGATTTGAACGCGGGTCGCCGTATAGAGGACTACCTGCCCGACGAAAACCTCTGTAATCTTGTCATGGAAATATCCCGGGGAAAACATGTGGATTTTGACGATATCCCGGATTATGAGTTTTCTCTGTCCGATGAAAAACATTTTCTGGCCAGCGGGCAGCCGGTATTAGGCGAGAGAAAAGAGTGTCTTGGCGCGGTGTTAAACGTTGTGGATATCACCGCCATGAAGCTTTTGGATCAACTTAAATCGGAATTCGTGGCAAAGGTTTCCCACGAATTGCGCTCACCGCTTTCGACCATCCATGAACAGCTGGCCCTGGTAATCAAAGACATGGTCGGTGATGACTTTGCACCGGACCAGCACATTCTGGCCCGTGCCAGGGAAAAGACTCGGGGGTTAATTTCACTGATTGGAGATCTCCTCGATCTGTCGCGCATCGAAGAAGGGATTATTTGCCAGGAACCCCAATCGGTCCGACTCGAAGAACTTCTTGAAAATATCGTAGATTTTCTGGGTACTTCAGCCAAGAAAAAGAACCAGTCTATTACCCTTGACCTTCCAAAAGATCCCTTTCCCGTCCTCACGGCAGATCCCATTGCCCTGGAAAGTATCTTCGGAAACCTGATCACCAATGCCATCAACTACACCCAGGACGGCGGGAAAATAAAGGTAACGGTGGATATGGCCGGAATCAATGCCCGTATAACCGTTCGGGATAATGGATTCGGAATCGCAGATAAATACCTGGACAAGATTTTTGATAGATTTTACCGGGTCCAAGACGAAAAGACCCGATACATTACCGGGACCGGTCTTGGGCTGCCCATCGTCAAAGGGCTTTTGGATTCCATCGGCGGTTTCATCAGTGTAGAAAGCACCTTTGGCAAGGGAAGCGTTTTTACGGTTCTTCTTCCCGTCAAAATCCAAGCGAGCGTTAAAAAATAGCCTTTTATACCCATCCAATGAGTGGAAAGAGGGTGAGGCGCTAAGAGTCGATTTTGAGCAATATCACTGAGGTTAAGTCATGGGAGAATATTTTGTTAAGCGTCCTTTAAAACGTCCACCGGTTCATCCCGGTGAGATTTTGCGTGAAGATGTGCTTCCAGCCCTTGGTATGTCAGTAAGCGAAGCTGCAAGACGTCTTGGAATTTCTCGGTAGCAGTTACATCGCGTTTTAGCCTGTACTCATCCAATTACAACGGATATGGCGCTTAGGATTGGCAAGTTTGCCGGCAATGGGCCAGGCCTCTGGCTGCGTATGCAGCAAGCATATGATTTGTGGTATGCTGAGGATAGGATGAAAGACGAGTTGTCTAAGATTGAAACAGTTGCATCAGATGGATCCAGCGCTCCAGCGCTTTAACTCAGATCGGGAAAGCGATTCCTTTTTACGGTTCTTCTTCCCGTCAAAAGCCAAACGAGCGTTAATAGTTAAGCTAGGTTCTTCTCCAATTTAGTTGGAGAAGAGGATTCGAGGATTCCATTAGCATTTCACTCGACCCCTTGCCACCTTGATTCATAAAATCCTTGCCTGCCCAGTTAAATCTTTTTGTTCTTTATTTAACCGGGGACCCCTTGAATCCTCTGGGATCACATCTGCTCAATTCAAAATAGCCGACTTATTTTATGTTAATTAACTACAACTAATCGGGAGATGATTCCCCAAAATTAACCCTTCTTTTTGATATTCTTCACGAGACATTCAGGCCAACACGTATTTTTTATACCTATTCCTCACCGGAAAAACCACCATTGTTTTTTATTCCATCTCTGATATACGTTGATCCTATCTGACAAAACAATAAAGCTTTGGACAAATCAGAATTTTGAAACTTTGTAATACATAGATTTTTTTCTGCTTACCCACTAGTTATCTGGACTAATTTAACCTTAAAATTTAATGGAGGGGTTATGAATGGAGCAAGAAGTCGAAAAGTTTTGACATTGATCTCAATATTTTTTTTGTTATTTGTGTTTAATATTGGCAGCTTAATTGCGGGAGAAATTAGTGCCGCAGATCAAGAAATCATCGACGCTGGTGTTAAGAAAGCAAAGGAACTGGGTGTTAACCCTATTCCGATGTGTGAAAAAGAGGATGGAAATAATTATATCCCCTCAGGTTTTATATTTAATATAAGCAATGGAGGTTTTTCTCTAAAAAATGGCGATATGCTAATTAATAGCACCAAAGGGACGATTACTGTAGCAGGTGTCGCTTTGGACAGAGGAGAATACGCCGTTATTGAAAATGATAAAGCCAAGAAAGGCGAGAGCAAGCTAATAATTTCCAAATGATTTGGAATGGGGGTCGGGCCACAGAAACATTTTGATATAATTGCGGATAATGGGGCCAAGTCTGCTCTAGACTCTTTTGCAGATTTAATCATGAGTCAAGAGCAGCCTTGACCCCTTAGCACAAATTAGGGAAGGAGTTAATATGTTAAAAAAAACATTAATAATTGTTTCTTTGATAATGGTTAGTGCTTGTGCAACTAAGCATGTACCAATCTCACAACAAACCGGTGCAACTCTTTCCGGTAAAGTATTACAAAACAGTAAGTATGAAAAACCAGATTTTTCTGCGATGACTGCTGGATCGGCTGCTTTTGGACTGATTGGTGCTGCTGCAATGATTTCTACTGGTAATGACATTATAGAGAAAAATTTGGTAGAAGATCCCGCTATTAATATTTCTGAAAAAATAGGGTTGGCGCTATCTGATAGATTTGGTATTTCAATTTCACAATTAAAACCAGAGACTTGTGCGTCTGATGATATAAATACTGTTATTAACACATATGAACAAGCAGATTTAATATTGGATATAAAAACTATAGGTTGGGGTTTTCTGTATTATCCAACACACTGGAAAAGTTATCATCTAAACTACGGTTCGCACTTACGTTTAATTGATACTCAAAGTAAGAAAGTCATCGCTGAAGAATCATGCAGATATTTTCCTGAATATAGTGAAGACGCTCCCTCCTATAATGACTTAGTTGATAATAATGCTGCTGGATTAAAGCACGAATTGAGCAAGGCCGGTGATTATTGTGTAGAATTTTTTAAAGAAAAAGCTTTTCAAATGAAACATAACGAATAAGAATTTTTGCGTCGGTTTCGGAGAGGGATGGTGTCACATCTTGACGGGCTGTTGCCCAAATCCAATTATCAAACAAAAAAGCGTATAACTCAACAAAAGACAAAATTCAGTCATAATGATTTCAGCAGGTTATACATCAGGAAAATACAGTAAGCTCATAAAAAGTGCAAAAAATCGATTTGGGCAACAGCCCCTCAAGGTTTGACCCCATGCATTCAGGAACTTTTAGGCCATGCAGGCCTTAGAACGACGATGATATATACACATGTTGTTAGCAAAAACAGGCTTGGGATAATTAGTCCGCTTGATTAAATATGTCTCAGGTTTTTTTAGATTTGGAATTATGATGCAGCATCATAATTCCCATAATAAGAGCAAAAAGATGCAGTTATTACAATTTTGTATAAGTATGCCGCCGTCAAAAATAAGCATAGAAAATTAATATCATTATATATATTGATTTTCCTTTCGTTTTCCCACTAGTTTTGTATA
>JAQYVT010000107.1 GCA_030145345.1 Desulfobacterales bacterium | reverse complement strand
CGTAACGACACTTCTTTGGTCGGAGGAAAATGCGCCAACTTAGGAGAAATGTGTAAGGTGGGGGTACCGGTTCCTCCAGGATTCGCGATTACGACGAAAGTTTATGATGCTTTCTTAAATGTAACCGATATTGGGAAAAAAATAGAAAAATATGTCGGTGAATCAATTCCTAATCCAACCACAATGGATGAATTTAACAAAATGGCAAATGATTTACAAAGCTTTATTTTGGCAGGAGAAATACCAGAAGAACTCTTGGATACTATATCAAATGCATATGATTCCTTGTGTCAAAAGCTTGGGATAAAGGATGTTGCTGTTGCTGTTAGGTCTAGCGGAGTTGCTGAAGATTCGGCTACAGCCAGCTTCGCTGGTCAATATGAGTCTTATCTTAATGTCATAGGAAAAGAATCTCTATTTAAAAATATTATGGAATGTTGGGCCAGTGCTTTTTCGCCACGCTGTATTTCTTATCGTATTCATAATGGTCTCGGACTTTTTGCAGGTTCGATTAGCGTAGCAGTACAAAAGATGGTCAAATCACGGTCGGCAGGGGTAGGATTTACGGCCAACCCGAATACCGGGGATAGAGGAAGGATCGTTATTGAAGGCAATTGGGGAACGGGTGAAAGTGTTGTTCAAGGAATATCAAAGGTAGATATCTTTTCAGTATCTAAAGAAACTTTGGAAATAGTTGAACAACAAATAAACAAAAAAACAAGGCAAATTGCGATAAAAGAAAAAGGGGTTTTAGAAATGGAAATCCCTGAAAAACAACAATCTTTGCCATGCCTAGAACCCGAAGAGGTACAACTGCTGGCTAAAATCGCTAGAGATACAGAAATGCATTACGGAGTCCCTTTGGACATAGAATGGGCTGTGGACTTTGAACTTGAATTTCCTGACAATATTTTTCTTGTACAAGCTCGGCCAATCACTGCCATTGCAGAAAAAAAGAGCGCTACTGAAACAATCCTTGATATGGCCTGCAGTCGCTTATTCCCAGCATAATTTGCGGCTGTTAAATAAAACCTACAAACCTATACACAGAAACATCGAGGTATCGGTAATGACTAAAACTATAGTGGTAATAGGAACTCTGGATTCCAAAGTAGAGGAGATACTATTTGCAAGGGATCAAATTGAACAGAGGGGTTATAAGCCGATTGTTGTTGATTTGAGTATCGGGAGTAAACCGGCGGTTCAAGGTGATATTACCTGTGAACAGGTTGCAAAGGCGGGTGGAGGAGAGATCCATGACATTTGGGGCAATCCTGACAGGCCCAGAATTAACAAAATGGTAACCGATGGCGCCATAAGTGTAGTCCATACACTCTACAATGCCGGAAAATTGGATGGGATCATCGGTATCGGGGGGGCAGGCGGTAGTCTTATTGAGACAGATATCATGAAATCGCTCCCTTTTGGAGTACCTAAATTCATGGTTTCGAGCAATGCGGGCGCACGGGGTTTTGCATCAAGGTATTTCGGCACGAAAGACATTACGATGATGCACACTGTTGCGGATATTGCCGGATTAAACGACATGCTGGAACTCTTGCTTTGCCAGGCTATTGCAGCAATCTGCGCAATGTCAGAAGTTTCTGCACCACTAGCGCCCGAAAACGGCAAAATCGTAAAAAAACAGAAAGCAATTGCATTGTGTGAACTCATGCTTAGTGCGGAAAGCGTTCAACATATTAAAAAACTCCTGGAAGACCAGGATTACCAGGTGATCGTATTTATGGCGACTGGGGTGGGGGACACAGCTATGGAGGAACTGATTGATGAGGGATTTTTTGACGCCGTGATAGACCTCTCACCGGGCGGGATATTGGATAGCATCATCGGGGGAACCCGTAAGGCTTGTTCCCAACGATTGGAAACCGCCGGCAGAAAAGGTATTCCACAAATTATTGCTCCAGGCGGATTAGATTTTATTACCCCATCCCGGTCTCGATACAAACCGGAGTATGACGCACGAAAAAGGTTTGAACCTGATAAGCTGAGGCTACAAATTCGCTCAAGCAAGGATGAGCTCATACAGTGCGCGAGAATTATTGCCAAAAAACTGAATAGGTCCAAAAGTCCCGTTAAATTTCTGATTCCCTTAAAAGGGTGGTCGAGAATCGATGGGCCTGGAAGGCCCCTTGATGATCCTGAAGCCATCATCGCATTCTCTAGAGAATTAAGGGAAAACTGCAAACCGGAAATTGATGTTGTGGAAATTGACGCATGGATTGAGGACCATGAGTTTGGCGTTGCTTTGGTAGAAGCCCTTAACGAGATGATGAGCAATGAAATGAGTCTTGGCGAGCCCATTTCAGAGTCAGATGAAAAGTGGCTAGCAGGATTCTTGATAGATTAAATGTGTGAATTTTTCTCCTGGTTATGCTGCGGATTCTTAGGATAAATCACTCATTTAAAATTCATTGTTGAATAAACCTAAAAGAGGAGGAGTAAAAATGAGACCAACAAGGTTCACAGATGAAATGATCACGGAATATACCAAAGAAGGCTATTGGAAGGAGGTGACCTACGCTGATCTTTATGAGCGCAATGCCAAGGAATATGGAGATAAGATTGCACTCGTGGATGATTCCGGCCACAGACTTACCTGGGCTCAGGCAAATCGAGCCATAGACAGACTCGCTCTGAAATTGGTGGAGCTTGGATTTGAAAAAGATGACATCCTTGTAATCCAACTGCCGAATCGGGTCGAAGTTGTATTGCTTCTCGCAGCCTGTGAGAAAGCAGGGATCATCTCTTCCACTGTTGTAAGAACTTTGCGTCATAAAGAGATCGAATATCTACTCAAAATTACAGAAGCAAAAGGTTTTGTCAGTGTCTGGAAGTTCAGAGATTTCGATTACTATGAAATGGTTCAGAGCATGCGTTCGGATTTACCGGAATTGAAGTATGTTTTCACATGTGGTGATGAAGTACCTGAACAGGCAATTAGTATTGATGAGATTTTAAGCGAACCCCTTGAAGAGAAGCATTCTGTCGAAGAAATGAAAAAGCGTCAAATCCGGTTCGATGAGGTGGGTTGGCTCGGGCTCACCACTGGAACCACCGGTTTCCCGAAAGTAACTCAAACGCCCATGGCGCTTGCGACATCCGTCGCCCCTTCCCATATGTCCAAGATCAAAATGACGGGAGATGATGTTGTAGGTGCCCTCTGTCCGGTTTCCGGCGCAGCAAGAGGTCTGTTGCGATTTAACCCTTTTGTGGGTGCAAAGGGTGTTCTCATGGAGCATTTTGATGCTGAAAAGGCGTTCAAATTAATAGAAGATGAGAAGATATCAATACCGATGATGGTGCCCGCGCAGCTGGCAATAATGTCTCAGAATCCCAACTATACCAAATATGACTTGAGTTCATTACGCGTTTTTCAGGTTTCCGGTGCTCCACTTCCTCCTCATGTGGCCGATGATGTGGAAACCAAATTCAACTGTATGGTGGTTAACCATTACGGTGGGATGGATGCGGGTTCCATCGCAAGCGTTGATGCTGATGATCCCATTGAAGTACGCCGTTTTTCCGTTGGGAAACCTCATCCGGGGAATGAGGTAAAATTGCTTGATGATGATGGGAAAGAGGTCGGAGTCGGAGAGATTGGAACGGTCTACTTTCGAGGCCCAACCTCTGTGGGCGGCTATTTAAAAGATCCTGCCATGACAAATGAAGCTTGGAAAACCGGCTATTTTTGTATGGGTGATCTGGCGAAAAAAGATGCGGAAGGAAATGTGTATATTGTTGGTCGGAAGAAGGATTGCATCATTCGTGGAGGATATAATATCTACCCCACTGAAGTGGAAAGCATCCTTACGACACATCCAAAGGTCGCGGCTGCAGCCCTTGTGGGGTATCCGGATACAATAATGGGGGAAAAGGCTTGTGCTTATGTTGTCGTCAAAAACGGAGAAACATTTAGTTTTGATGAAATGGTGGCATTTTTTAAAACGAAGCAGGTTTCAGCCAATAAAACGCCGGAACGAATGGAAATAATAGACAAAATGCCGTTGGTAAGTGATATGAAGTTAGACAAAAAGGTGCTAAAGGAGGATATTCTCAACAAGGTAAACGCCGAGGAAAAAGCTAGCAATATAAAAAGTTAAACATTCAAACCAGTCTATACCACAGCGCAACAGTTGACCATTTGGAACTTGTTCTTAATTTCGAGTATTTTTTTTAGAAAGGAGATCAAAATGCATTACGGAAGAACACCAATGTCATGGGAAATTACGGATTATGATCTGGAACACTATCCGGTTTGGGTGCGTACGCCGGCCCATACGGAACCAGTCATGACACCCTTGTATTGCGAATTCTGGTATGGATATATGGTCGATGGGATTCGTCGGGGTTGCGGAAAAAATTCACTCCCAACAACTTTGGGCTATTTCTGGAAATTATATAAAGGCCATGGTTATCTCACGCGGGGCATTCCATTAAAAGAGGAGATCCCTCAGCGCCAGGCCAAATATCGAGAAAAACTGGCTGTCATTGTCGAAGATCCCTTCGGATACGCTGAAAAGCTGTTTGACAAATTAGATGAACTAATGGCCCCTTTCCCCGAAATGAATGTTGAGCAAATGTCGCGAGAGGAACTCATAGATCATATACATGATATCATCGAGTTGCACATAAAAAGCATTGCCTATTACTTTGACGGATGGTTTGCCATTACACCACTGCCCGGGCTTTTCCAGCAGCTTGCAAGGGATTTGGCAGGCCTTAAACCTACTGATCCCCTATATTCCAAATTGACCATCAGCACCAACAACCCCCTTTATCAGTCCAACAGTGGAATTGCCGCCCTTGCCCGCCTCGCTTTAGATTTAAAGCTGGAGAAATATTTGAAGTTATCTGACAAAGATGTTGTGAAGGCAATGGAGCAGGATGAAGCAGGAAAAAAATGGCTTGATTCCATGAATGAATTCTTAAAAATTAATAAGTGGAAGGTGCTGCGTATGTACGAATTCTGCGAGCCTGGTTGGTATGATGAACCTGCATTGCTTATAGCAGACATAAAACGATATGTGGAAGTAGGTGGCGTTCATAAAATTGACGAAGATCGCGATAGGATGACCAAGGAAAGGGATTCGTTGACCCAGGAGTTCCTGGGTAAGATTCCTGAAGTTCAGAGAGATTGGATGGAGAAACTGCTTGTGTGCTCTCGCGCGGCAAATTACTACAGTGAGGGAGCAGCCTGGCATGGCGAGTTCAAACGAATGGCATTTGGAAGACGATGCTTTATTGAATGTGGCAAGAGATTAGTACAGGATGGCGCCATTGAAAAAGTGGACGATATTTTTATGCTCTTTACAGATGAAATTATTAATACGCTCGGAAACAGGGAGAAGGGACGTTATACCCAACTCGTCAATGAGCGCAGAGAAGAATGGGAAGGCTATAAGGCTCTTACACAAAATCAGGATGAAATCCCGCCCTTTATGGGCGATCCCGATCAAATACCGGAAATGCTCCGACTCGATCCGACACTAACGGTGAGCATATCGCAACCTACAGAAAATGCGGAGGAAGTGGGCGCCTTGTGTGTAGGTGGTGCTGGAAGTCCTGGTATAGTCGAGGGTGTTGCACGCGTCATTTGGGATGAGACGCATTTTGACGAGATTAAGAAGGGCGAAATTATGGTATGTCCTATGACGAGCGCTACGTGGACACCCTTGTTCGGCATAATCAAGGCGCTTGTCTGCGATAGCGGCGGATCATTGTCTCACCCGGTAATTGTTAGTCGGGAATATGGCCTCCCGGCCGTTGTAGGAACTGGAAACTCGACCCAAAAGATCAAAACAGGGGACAAACTCCGAGTGGATGGGGATTTGCTCAGGGTTTATAAAATTTCCTGAGCTAACTGGATAGTTTTGGAACAAAACGGAATCATGGCAATGAGACGGTTGTTTGAAATTTAGGATCTGGAAAGGAATGATGCTCTCGTAAAAAGTCCGATTTTAGCCATTTTAGATGATGTAAACTATTGATATTATTAAACTCGGTTTCTTCAATTTTGACTTTTTACGGGACCATCAGGAATAAATCGTTGGAATTCGCGCCTAGATTTAGGTCAGATTGGGTCGATCCGATTGAGCAAGGCCGCAAGCTTAATAACGCTATGTTAAGGATTTTGCGATTGAGAATTAGCCAAAGATGTCCTGAAGCTGAGATGCGAAAACGATAAATTGTAAATTTCCAGACCCTTAGAGCACAATCTATTTTTTCAACTTAGCTGCCGACTAACACTGGGATTCATCTTCTGTTAGTTTCGTAGCGCTCAATACCGTCTCTCTAAATTAATGGGGCGTGGGGCATCGGAGGATTCAAATATGAACGATTTGCGCGATTTCTTGGCAGAGTGTAAAGAAAAAGGCGAGTTGCACACAATTAGTGCAGAAGTTGATTGGAATTTAGAGCTTTCTCATGTAGCCAAATTAAACGAAGAAGCTGGGGGGGCGGGCCTTCTTTTTGAAAATGTAAAGGGTTACGACATGCCAGTTTTTACCAGTGCTTTCACCACGCCATCTCGTATGGCAATAGCACTGCGTCAACCGAGTCACTATTCCATGTGCAACCTTTCTCGAGAATGGATGCTTTTAACCACAAAGGAGCTTATCAAACCCAAATTGGTTGATAGTGGCCCAATAATGGAAAATGTCATTGAAGGCGATCAAATCAATTTGCTGGATTTTCCTGTCCCTCTTTTCAATAAATTGGATGGTGGCAGATTTATCGGGACAGCGGTATACCTTATCACAAAGGACCCCGACACTGGATGGGTAAACCTTGGAACTTACAGAATGCAGGTGCATGATAATAATCGTTGCGGCGTCCAAATGATAAAGGGGAAACATGGTGACCTGACACTTAGAAAATACAAGGAAATGAATAAAAAGATGCCGGCCGTAGCGGTCATTGGCGGCGATCCCCTTCTATTTTTGGTTGGCAGTAGTATGATTCCCTTCCAGACTGATGAGTACGATATTGTGGGAGCGCTACGGGGAGAACCGTTGGAAATAGTTGAAAACGATCTTACAGGCCTGCCATTACCGGCACACGCGGAAATTGCGCTGATAGGGGAGATTGATCCGAATGACCTTATAGGCGAGGGTCCTTTTGGGGAATACACAGGCTATTATTCAGGCGAGCCCATACCCAAAACCTTTCTAAACGTTAAAAGAGTATTGCATCGTAATAATCCTATTTTTTGGGCGTGTATCGTTGGAAGACCGATTAATGACGTTTGCATGATACAATCTTTAAACCGCACGGCCAGCCTGTGGGCAGACCTGGAAACAATGAAGATTCCCGGCATTAAATCAGTATATATCCCCGCTTCATCCAGCGGTCGATTCTGGGCGGTAGTGTCCGTGCAACAGCTTTATCCAGGCCATTCGATGCAAGTAGGAACTGCCGTTATTTCCACTACTACAGGCAGTTACGGCCTCAAGGGGGTGATTGTTGTGGAAGATGATATTGCCGCTGATGACTGGGATCAGGTTTTATGGTCTCTTTCAGTTAGATATGATCCCAAACGAAGCACCCAAATTATCAATCGAGGACGTTCGACATCTTTGGACCCCTCTCTTCCTATTGATTCCAGACAAATCGTTTCTCGAATCATTATGGACGCATGTACTCCGTTTGAATGGAAGGATAAACCCAAATCGGTACTTTTGGATAAGGATACGGTGGAACAGGTACGGAAACGCTGGAAAGAATTTGGATTTAAATACGATCCTTCTTTTTAGATTGCTCATGAAAAAGGCTATTTGTGTCGATCGTAACCGTTCAAACACAGTGTGCAGGGGGCAGGATTAAATTCGAAGCTGATTTTGCTGCATCCTGACAACTGTACCTTTTGAACGATTGCGATTAAAGAGAGTAGATTTGCGTTCAGACATACTGAAAAAAGATATTGAAACATTGCCTCACCGAGCACTGCTGTGTTCCGCCGGGCTCAAAAAAGAAGATTTTGAGCTGGGTAAACCTTTTGTGGGTGTGGCAAACAGCTACAATAATATTATACCGGGGCACATTCATCTCAATGTGTTAACCGAAGCCGTTAAAAAAGGGATTCGGGATGCTGGCGGCGTACCGCTGGAATGGGGTGTTCCCGGCGTTTGCGATGGGATCGCCATGTATGTGGAAATGAGACTAAGCCTTCCCAGCCGGGAGCATATTGCGGACAATATCGAAATTATGGTGTTGTCCCATTCCCTGGATGGCTGGGTGGGTGTCACTTCCTGCGACAAGATTACACCCGGTATGCTCATGGCCGCCGGCCGTCTGGATCTTCCGGCGGTGATCCTCACCGGCGGACCCATGAAAGCCAATATTGTTAACGGCAAAAAACAACATCCCATCAAGGGTTTCGGTCTGGTAGGCAAGGTGAAGGGAGGCAGGGTGACGGCCGCCGAGGCGGAAGAGATGCTCCCATCCATGATCTGCGGGGCCGGTTCCTGCGTTGGTCTCTATACGGCCAATACAATGGCGGTCGTCTCTGAAGTGCTGGGCATGTCGGTGACCGGATGTGCGACCACCCCGGCCCTTGATCCAGCAAAAAAAGAACAGGCCTATGAATCGGGAAAGCGTGTTGTGGAACTGATTAAAATGGATATCCGGCCTAGACGTATCATGTCTGAGCAGGCTTTTGAAAATGCCGTCAGGGCGGATATGGCCATGGGGGGGTCCACCAATGCGGTGCTGCATATCCCCGCCGTGGCCAGAGAAGCCGGGATTTCGGTTGATCTGGAAATGTTTGACCGTATTGGAAGAGAAACCCCTCATCTCTGCGCCATTATTCCTGCAGGGGCCTATGAAATGGCGGATGTCCACCGGGCGGGCGGCGTGCCGGCTGTCTTGAACCGCCTGCGCCATTTGATAAAGGATTCTGAAACCGTCAATGATCTGACCATCGCGAGTATCGCTGCCCATGGAGAAGCTTTGGATGAGGATGTTATAAGGCCCTTTGAAAATCCGTATCATTCCCAGGGAGGCATTGCCGTACTGAAGGGTAATATTGCCGGTAGCGCGGTCATCAAGCAGACTGCGGTGGATGATGATATGCAGGTGCACAAGGGGCCTGCAAAAATTTTCTATACGGAAAAGGATCTCTTAAATGCCATTGAAGAACGTAGCATTGCTGAAGGTGATGTGATAGTATTACCCTTTCAAGGCCCTTGCGGTGCCCCGGGTATGCCAGAGATGTTGACCCCCACTGATGCCATAAAAGGCGCCGGTTATAATAAGGTGGCCTTGATCACGGATGGACGTTTTTCTGGTGCCACCAGTGGCCCTTGCATAGGCCATATTGAGATGGAGGCATTTAACGGCGGCCCCATCGGTGCCATAGCGGACGGCGATATAATAGAGATCGATATCCCCAACAGGCACCTAAATGTTCAGTTGAGCGACGCAGAGATTGAAGAGCGCCTAACGCTTGTCCGACCTCCTGAAAGAGATTTGACGCCTTTACTCAGGCAGTACAGGGATAAATTCAGGGGCAAGAACTGTTATGGACAACCGTGAATGGCACGAAATGAAAACAGGAGTATGGAATACCGAGTGAACGGAAATCAGAAATTTATATCGAAGTGTGGAACCTTGTCAAAATGTTTCCGGATCTAATCATGTTTGTACCGACGTCCACTCTGAGATAAAAGGGGGAGAAGTTGTGTCTAGGCGAATTGTTATAGGGATTTCAGGGGCAAGCGGTATAATTTACGGTATAAAGATGCTTAATTTGCTTCAGAAAAAAGGGTTCGAGACCCATCTCATTCTCTCCAACGCGGGAAAGAAAAACATTGAAATTGAAACAAAATACAAAGTCGATGAAGTAGTAGATATGGCCACTTATTCATATGATAACAGGGATGTGGGAGCTTCCGTGGCGAGCGGATCATTTTTGACCGAAGGCATGGTAGTGGTCCCATGCACCATAAAAACCTTGTCCGGGATTGCTAATTCTTATAACGATAATCTCCTTGTAAGGGCTGCAGATGTAACATTAAAAGAAAAACGAAAATTGGTTCTCATGGTAAGAGAAACACCACTTCATGTTGGTCACCTTAGGCTTATGATGATGGCTGCCAAGATGGGCGCTCACATTTTACCCCCTATTCCATCATTTTATCATCAACCAAAAACCATCGATGATATAATCCATCAAACTATTGGAAAGATCTTTGATTACCTCCACATAGAGCATGATCTTTTTAGGCGCTGGGGTGAATTGGACACTGGGTATTCGGGGGTTAAAACTCGGGAGCTTGGCCACAATGTGGGGTCGGTGGAAGTAGAATCGCGATTATTCCCATAAGTTTTGTGGTATGGTTTCTCTTTATACAAAAAAATACAGCATATTGTATCTGGCTCCGATGATGTCAGCAATTCTAATTATGAAAGTTGCTTCACTGGAGAACCTGTGAGAACGGCGTCTCGTCGCGATTTTTCGCGGTTGGAAAGCCGCTGCCTCAAGTTTAACTCCCGACTATTTTATTATCCAGTTTCTGAGGACGAGAGTAGGTTTCAAAAATTCGTCCTTCTTTCAAATGAAGCGTATCAAGGTGTTTGAATGGGGATCGACGAAAGCAGTCTTGATTTTATTGGAATTATCCTATTCTTGAATCTGGACCGATTTAAATGCCTCAAGAATGCCGAAGGTAAGTACAACTAAAGAGGGTGTTTTTACGGTGCTCCTTTTTGGTGGAGCCATACAACATGTTCGGGTGATTGTATTTTAAAAGAATCCTGAGATATCCAACGTACATTGGATTTTTGTGAATCTGATATAGCTGCTATATCTCACAGGCGTGTCACCACTAAAAATAACTGCAATATCAATAGTATATATCAAAAATATTTCGACTCAATATGTTTAGGGATTGTCAAGAAACATTGAGTTTCCCGAGGCACAAAATCAAACCTAACTACCTGAAAATTTATCCTCGGCAATAGGTGTCTAAGGATGTATGTGCCCCCTGAGCGTATTCCAAAGTCGGTCACTCTGGATCAGGATATTTTAATCTAAATGCCAACCAACCTCACCTGAAAACTGATGATATCATAGACAAGATGCATTCCAAGATGCTCAAAAAATCGTGCGGAACCGTAAATGATCCCCCAGCGGGTTCTGTCTATGTCAAAATGGGCTTCAGCGGCGATAGCATTTTCCGAGGTTCGAGCAATGGTGGCCATAAAGTCCTGTTCGACTGAAACACCTCTTAATTCAAGCGATCCGCTGACATGGTAGTTGGGAATGCTTAAGTATGCTTTTTCAACCGGTTCTGCACGATTGATAGTGAACAGCGCCTTCGGAAAAAGCCTGGTCAGAAAAAAATCATCGCTTTTAAGGTGTGAAATAAGGACCGGCTGCAGTCCATTTCCTTCCAGGTTGATGTTGCTGATGGAATCCATGTCAATGACAACACTGCCTGTCATAATTCCGTCAATGAAGTTTAGTTCACCTTCGGTGATGTTGACCGTTCCATAGTGGGTCGTATTGGAATTTCTCCCCCACCACATGATGCTGCTTTGAGACTTGTCGACCGTGTATGAACGGTTTTCAATGGAGAGCAGGGTCTCTGGATCATCCGACTCACCGACCCTTTCACCTTCAAGGGGCAGACCCGCTTTCCGCCACGCAAAAATGCCGCCTTCCAACACGTAGACATCTTCATAACCGTTGTCAGAAAGTTTTTGGGCGGCGCATAC
>JAQYVT010000188.1 GCA_030145345.1 Desulfobacterales bacterium | reverse complement strand
ATTTGGTAAAATCGGCAATCCCGAAGGGTTTCAAATGGTGACATTTTTTTTGATTAAATCCAACGATTAAATGGGACTTATTAACGACTTAAAAAATGTATATTTGTTTATAATTATTACTTTTTTATAACCCTGTCACTATTTAAAACACTCGGTTTAGGTCCAAGTAAATGCCACTTTGCCCCTGATCCCTGCTTGCCCAGTTAAATTTTTCGAAGAAAAGGAGCGGAGCGAATTTAACCGGGGGCCCTTTACTCTTTGCTCTTTCCTCTTTTCTTTTTTCTTCTGTTTCTGTCCCCTGATCCCCTCTTTTAATCAAGGATCAAGGTTTGTCCCCAGGCCTTTTCTTATCCGAGGAATTTTATAATTTTATCTACGTCCCCGAGATCCTCTTTATTAATAAGGGCTCTGGTCTCTGACTTGGGACAGATTGAGTTGCATCCACTCAAGCACTTTTTCCATTTCAACAATTTCCGCAAAAAGTGCTTTCTGTTCATCTTCCAGCATTCGGAATTCATCAAGCAAATGTTTTCGGCGGCGGGGGCTGACCCGGGGTTTGATCAGGTCGGCCTCTTTATCGGAGAGTTCCATTTCGAGTGCGTCCAGATCTTTGTAAGCTCTTTTGAGTTCGCGTTTTTGTTGTTGGACTTCCCGCTCCAAGGTATAGACCTTTCGGCCTTCTTGCATGGCATCTCTAAAGGCGGGGTCAAGATCCGTCGGGCAGATACCGTTGTATCCTTTTCCCCGGGTACCCAAGCGATAACCATTGCGTGGGGTGCAATACTCCTGCAAACCTTTAAGACGGCCCTGTTCATACTGGTCCAAATTGGGTACCACGCCATGCTTTGCACAGGCTTTACGGTGACTGCCAATGTGTGATCCGGAATAACCGCGCGTCCCGTCCTCATAGCCGATGCTTCGCCAATCCGCGTTCAAGCATTCATCTTTGCCCAGGGTTGCGCATCCAGATATCATCATCAATCCGACCAGTATTGCGACAACCATCGCACCCAAATTAAATTTACTGTAACCGTCACGTGCCATCTTTCCTTCCTTTCCATTGGTATGCAAATTTCTACGACCGAATGGGACGTCAATAAGTACCGAATATATATATGGCATAATGTCTGCGAAAAATCAAAAGGGCGAACCCTGTGATACGGATTTGCCCTATTAAAAAACGATATCACAACAATTGTAAGGTCTCAAAAACCTGTCATTTATTGCAGTTAGATAAAATCAGGGTGAGGTGCATAGACGTTGTAGATATCTGAAATCTTATCGTGGAGGTGAGGGGCCGGGCGGATTGCCCTATCATAAACTGGCCAAGTGCCGTGCCGATGGACCTTCAAAGCATTTCAAAAAAGCCCCGGCTTAGACCGGTCCCGCTCCACTGGCTTGATATGCTGTTAATGATAAATGGCAACCGCCCCTTTAACGAACACAAAGCTAATTTAAACGACGCCTTTTATCAATCAACCACCCCGTGGGGGGAAAGATTACCCATGGTAGAAAATAATAAACTGTAATATACCAGTATTGGGTCAGAAAACCGATGCCATGGCCAAGGTAAAAACCGCAATAAATAAGGTCGTAGATGAACAACGGAACAGAAATATAAAAAGACCACCATAAACAAACTTTCAATCCACGTTCCGGTCTCGATTGTTTCGCGCTTCGATAAATTATAAACCAAATTGGAGGCAAAATTGCCAAATCAAATATAACCATGAATGTTATCGAATATTGCTGGTAGTATTCCGGAAGTCCGGCAATCCAAAAGAGAACCCAAGCGATAGTTACCAGAATCAATAGTCGGATGTGTTTTCGAAGCTTCATCGTTTTTCATCAACAGCATATCGCAGCTTCAGGCGAAGATTCCAACCGTCATCTTGAAGCAATGGTTCGATGATCACCATCTCCGTTTCATGATCATAAGCCGAATCGCTATGTATGGAAAAAGGAACCGAACAAATATCGTCGCTTAG
>JAQYVT010000187.1 GCA_030145345.1 Desulfobacterales bacterium | reverse complement strand
GTGAAGATGGAAGAAAGGGAGGTAAACCATGGCGGGAATTAACAAGGTAATCCTGATCGGCCGTTTGGGCAATGACCCTGAAGTTCGTTATACACCCGACGGTACCGCTGTTGCCAATTTCAGCATCGCAACGTCTGACGAATGGACGGATAAGGCGACCAACGAAAAGAAAGAACGTACCGAATGGCATCGCATCGTTGCCTGGCGCAGACTGGGCGAAATATGTGGCGAATACCTGTCAAAAGGAAGGCAGGTTTACGTGGAAGGCAAGCTCCAGACGAGATCGTGGGAAAAAGACGGCGTAACCCGATACACCACCGAAATTGTCGCATCTGATGTGCAGTTTCTCGGCGCCAAGGAACCCGCCGATGCCCACAGGTCTCCGCATCCATCCGAGACGACTCAATACGCGAAGCCACCGATGGCGGACAGACAGGATGATGACATCCCTTTTTAAACCTTTATTGAAATCGCATCGACACAGCATTTAACTTTGGTGGGTTGATATTAGATAAGGCATTGAATCATAATTCAATCGCAGATTAAAGGTCGAATTAACCAAACAGCGCTGACGCAGAGGCTTAGAGTTCAACGTCCCATCAATCCTCCGAACTATATCTTACAGTTAATACGGGTGTGGTTATTCAAGGAAGATTTTCTTAGACGCTAAGATTCTTTGTTTTCTTCAATCTTGTCGGGCTCTATTTTTTCAGATTCCGCAGTAGCACCTTTAAAATTTTTAATGGCCTTGCCCATGCCCGCCCCTATTTCCGGAAGTTTGCCGGCACCAAAAATAATCAGGATAATAACAAGTATTATAATAAGTTCCGGCATTCCAATTCCAAACATACGCCCCTCCAATTTGATAAATCTATTTTTTCTCAATAATTTTATATCAAGAATCAGGTTTTGTCTTTAAGTTCCTCCAAAAGGTTCCTAAACTCTTTTGATTTTAAATATCTGTCGATAACCCCCTGATAATCGATCCATTTCCGCCATAATTCGAGCCATATATCGTTGTGCCAGTAATATTCTGGATTTCCCTTTCCTTTGAGCCGTTCGGTGTAATCGTTATATTCCTCGGTACAACTCTCACAAAATCGGAAGGGTGCCCTGAGATCGTCGATAAATCTTTGCTTACCGGGTTCATCCGGATGGATCTGTGTACCACATTTCTCGCATTTGAAAGCACACTGGGTGCATTGAAAAACTTTCTGAACCGCCAGAATTTTACGCTTTTTTATTATTTCAGCTTTTTTTTCTTTTGTGTGCTTTAGTTTGTCGTCAAGTTGGATAATATTAGACACGCTCGGCAACTCCCTGCACATCCCGTTTTTTTGACATAAAGGATGCTAAATTTAGAACATAATAACACCTGGATATTTGCGTGTCAATCTATTCCAAAGGAGTTTTGAAACGCCTTAATAGAAGCTCTCTGCAGCCCCGCAAGGCGGGATTTCCGCCGGGCTCCAACACGCTGCAGGGAATGTTCTGCCTTGCGGCAGTGCTTGGCAGCGACGGTACGGAACTTTATCCATTTTAATATTCAACCGTTTGTTTTTTCTATGTCTTGTAAATTGAGGTGACCCATGGTAATTATTATAAACACACAACCGAACTTATAAGGATTTTTATACATGTTAAGAAACTTTCAGGCAAATTGTCTCCCGGTCTTGATCGGAAGCCTTCCGCTGCATGATCATGCGGAAAGCGTTGAACTGGTTTTTAAATATACTCCCCAAATACCCCTATGGGTTCAATTGCCGGTGTATAGAGAAGAAGGAATGGTCGCCCAATTTCTGCCAGGCTTTCCGGGCCTTGCCATTGAGAAGGACAAATCCTTTGTCAATACCGCTGATCCATCTTTTGATGATGATCTGTTAGGGTTTTACAAAGATTATATAGCTGTAAGCCAAGGAGAAACGGATCTGGACGGTTCCAGGTTTACCATGACCACCGATACCGCCGGAGGATTTTTCGAATTTATTGAGCATCTCCAGCACCTTTCCCATC
>JAQYVT010000106.1 GCA_030145345.1 Desulfobacterales bacterium | reverse complement strand
TATGTTTTGCACCCTTTAAACGCCGTGGCGGCAATGGGGCCCTTCGGTTTTTAAACATCTCCATCCGCGGAAGACGCATTCACCGCATGCAAAAGTGACCCCAAACGAAGAACATCGGCCCGTTTAAAAACCGGGTCATTCCAATGGGATCGGGGTGGATTTTTCAGGCAATTATATCAAAATCTAAGGGGCTAGAATGAAAGAAGATATCATGACCCGGGCAGATGAGGTTATCGCTAAAACCTACAAAAGATTTCCAATCGTAATCACCAAGGGCAAAGGGTGCAATCTCTGGGATACAACAGGGAAACAGTATACGGATTTTGTTTCCGGAATTGCGGTGTGCAACCTGGGCCATGCACATCCGAGAGTTTCCAAGGCGCTTGCAAAGCAGGCGGATACCCTTTTGCATGTGTCGAACCTTTACTATACGGAGCCCCAGGTAGAGCTGGCATCATGGCTGACACAAAACAGTTTTGCCGACCGGGTTTTTTTCTGCAACAGCGGGGCTGAAGCCAATGAGGCGGCCATTAAGCTTGCCCGAAAGTATTTCAAAGACAAAGGTGAAAGGGAACGCTTTAGAATCGTCACCATGGAGAAGTCTTTTCACGGACGGACCATGGCCACACTGTCTGCAACCGGGCAGGATAAGATAAAAAAAGGATTCGAACCCGTTCTTGAGGGATTCGACCATGTACCGTTCAATGACATGGATGCCTTGCACGACAAAATCGGCCCGCATACCTGCGCTGTTTTGATAGAGCCGATCCAAGGTGAAGGCGGGGTGTGCTGCCCGGATGACGGGTATCTCGAGGCTGTCAGGCGGGTTTGCGATGAAACCGGTGTTCTTTTGATTTTTGATGAAATACAGACCGGAATGGGACGCACAGGCAAGCTTTTTGCCTATGAACATTTCGGGATTGAACCGGATATAATGACATTGGCGAAAGCCCTTGCCAATGGATTGCCCATCGGCGCCATGCTTGCCAAAGAAGCCGTGGCGGATGCATTCGGGCCGGGCGCTCATGCGTCCACATTCGGCGGCACTCCCATTATCACCGCAGCTTCACTGGAAGTGGTTAAAGTGCTTTCAGAAGAAAATATCATCGCGCATGGCTCAAGGGTCGGCGCCTATTTTGAAGAACGGCTTTTATGGCTGAAAAACAGGCATGAATCCATTGTGGATGTTCGTGGCAAAGGCCTGCTTGTGGGGATGAAGCTCAAAATAGAAGGGGCGCCCATCGTCGATGCATGTCTGGAGAAAGGGTTCCTGATAAACTGTATCCAGGAGAATATCTTGCGCTTTATTCCGCCGCTTACCATTGAAAAGAACCATATAGACGCCCTCGTGGCATGTCTGGATGAGATTTTGGATCGATAGGTGAGGTTGCGTTGAAAAAAAACATTCTGACACTATTGGATCTTACCGCAGAGGATTTTGAGGCATTCTTCGAACGGGCCATTGAACTCAAAAAAAGATTCAAAAACGGAATTAGAGACAAATCTCTGGCGGGTAAAACCCTGGGGCTTATTTTTGACAAACCGTCGATCCGAACCCGGGTTTCCTTTGAAGCGGCCATGGCACAGCTCGGCGGAACACCGATTTTTATCGGTGCAGAGGCCCCCCGGATGGCCCGCAACGAACCTGTTCGAGACATCGCCAGAGTGCTTTCAAACTATCTGGACGGTCTGGCGATTCGGACATACTCCCAGGATCTGCTGGATGAGTTCGCTGAGTTTACATCGATTCCGGTTATCAATGCACTGACAGATCTATACCACCCATGCCAGGTCATCAGCGATATTATGACCGTCATCGAACATAAGGGGAGATATAAAGATATCAACATCGTCTGGGTGGGGGACGGAAACAATGTGTCCCACTCCTGGATAAATGCAGCGGCTGTTTTGGGATTGAATCTTAACCTGGCCTGCCCCGAGGGATATTCCCCTGACCGGCAAATTTTAGAAAACGCTTTGGGGAAAGGGGTTGGTAAAATTGTCGTAACCTCGGATCCTGTCGAGGCCGTAAAGGATGCGGACGTAATTTATACCGATACTTGGGCGAGCATGGGGCAGGAGCGGGAGTTGAGTAGCAGACGGCATGTGTTTGAGCCTTTCCAGATCAACAAAGCGCTTTTAAAAAATGCGCCCGACGATGTTATTGTAATGCATTGCCTTCCGGCACACAGGGGGAATGAGATTAGCGAAGAAGTTCTCGAAGGTCCCCGTTCAGTGGTTTGGGACCAGTCTGAAAACAAACTTCACATGCACAAGGCCATACTCGATATATTGTTAAACCCTAAGACTTGAGTCAACGACCCCCGTAAAACGGGTAGCTTGAATTTTCGGCCATAGGCCGAAAAGGCAAAAGCACGTTAGTGCTTTGATCGTTGCATTTGCCACCGGGTGCAAAGCACCCGGTTTTAGGCAAAAATAAAATGTAAAAATTCTCTGTGTTTCGTAAAAAGAGGTGCCTATGTCTGAAAAACTCTGGACCGGGAGATTCACTGAAAAAACAGATAGACTTGTTGAAGACTTTACGTCTTCGATCGATATAGATAAACGTCTTTATTCTTATGATATTGAAGGGAGTATCGCCCACTGCCGCATGCTTGAAAAGGCGTCTATTATTTCCGAAGAGGACGCCACAACGTTGATCGAAGGGCTGGGTCTGATAAAAAGGGAGATCGACCGGGGAGAGTTCCAATTTGACAACAGCCTGGAGGATATCCATATGCATATTGAGACCCGGCTCATGGAAAAAGTCGGGAAAACTGCTCAGAAGCTCCATACCGCAAGGAGCCGAAACGATCAGGTGGCTCTGGATGTGAGGATGTATCTGAGGGATGAGACTTCAGATACCGTTAAGCGACTGGTTATGCTCAAAACGGTTTTGGTGGATCTTGCTAAAATCAACATCGATGTTGTCCTGCCCGGCTACACGCACTTGCAGCGGGCGCAGCCGGTTCTTTTATCCCATTATTTCATGGCGTATTATGAAATGTTTTCAAGGGATGTCGAAAGGTTCGATGACTGTTTAAAACGGATCAACGTGATGCCCCTGGGGAGTGCCGCCCTTGCCGGAACCACCTATCCCATAGACCGGGCGTATACGGCGAGTCTTCTCGATTTCCCAAAAATATCGGCCAACAGCATCGATGCCGTGTCAGATAGAGATTTTATCATTGAATTTATATCGGCTGCAAGCATCTGCATGGTTCATTTAAGCCGAATGTCGGAAGAGCTTATTTTATGGTCTTCATCGGAATTCGGGTTTATTGAACTTCCGGATTCCTTTGCCACCGGCAGCAGCATCATGCCCCAGAAGAAGAACCCCGATGTGCCTGAACTGGTTCGGGGTAAAACAGGACGCGTTTTTGGAGATCTGGTTTCCATATTGACGATGATGAAATCATTGCCGTTGTCGTATAACCGGGACATGCAGGAAGATAAACCCGTCTTGTTCGGAACCGTGGATATTTTAAAACCATGTATTGAGGTGTATATAAAAATGCTTCCGAAATTGAAGATTAACACGGAAGCAATGAACACGGCGGCAACCCGGGGATTTTTGAATGCAACAGATATGGCGGACTATCTCGTAAGCACCGGCATACCGTTCCGCCAGGCCCATGGTTGTGTCGGTGAGGCGGTTGCGTATGCCGCGAATAAAAAAAAGGAACTTCATGAACTGACCCTTGAAGAATTACAATCCTTTTCATCCCATATTAAACAAGACGTATTCAAAATCTTAACCTTGGATCAGATGATAAACCGGAGAAAATCCCTGGGAGGGACGGCGTTAGAAAATGTAAAGGCTGCCATAAAGGCGGCGGAAGAGGAACTTGCTTCAAAAATAAAAGGTTGATGGTTTTTATGGGTTTACTTGAGTGATGATGACCAAGATGTTTAAAAAAAATCTTATTTTAATATGTTCTGTCGTTGTTCTGCTGGCCTTTTTTCTTTCGGGGTGCGGCAAGAAGGGGCCGCCCAGGCCGCCTGTAAAAGAAACTGTGGATCAAAATATTAAAGGGGCTGGTTCTTAGAAAAAAATTTTCCACAAAAAACTTAAACTTCGATGTTGATGGTCTCGTAAAAAGTCCGTCGTGCTTGATCAGATATCGCTTGCAAAAGACTTTTTACGAGTTTGTCAATGTTAACAAAAAGGGGTTTTATGCATCATTTTACCTATCGCAACAACGAGTTGTATTGTGAAGATGTTCCAATCCAGACGATTGCCGAAAATGTCGGGACGCCGTTTTATGTATACAGCCATGCGACGCTAAAGCGCCATTTTTTAATTTTTAATGAGGCCTTTGAAGGTCTGGATAGACTCGTATGCTATTCAGCAAAGGCCAATACGAATCAGGCAGTTTTGAAGCTGTTTGAAACCCTTGGCAGCGGACTCGATATTGTTTCCGGCGGCGAACTGTATCGCGGGTTAAAAGCCGGTTTTTCTCCGGACAGAATCGTCTATTCAGGTGTCGGAAAGCGTATGGATGAGATAGACTATGCCCTCGAAGCGGGGATCCTGATGTTCAATGTAGAATCCCTTGAAGAGCTCCATCTCATCAATGAACGGGCGGGCCTTTTAAACCGAAAAGCACCTGTGGCCATTCGGGTGAACCCTGACGTCGATCCCAAAACGCATCCGTATATTTCAACCGGCCTGGGAAAAAACAAGTTCGGTATCGATACAGAAACGGCCATTGAAGGGTATAAGGTTGCAAGCAGACTCGACCATATCGATGTGGTGGGTATCGACTGTCATATCGGGTCACAGATAACAGAAGCAAAACCTTTTATTGAAGCACTGGAAAGCATAAAGCGCTTGATCGATGAACTGCGCCATATGAGAATCGAAATCAGATATCTGGATATGGGAGGCGGTCTCGGAATAACCTATGATGATGAATCGCCGCCCCATCCCCGTGAATATGCCCGAGCCATCGTCGAGTCCCTTAAAGGTTCCCATCTAAAACTTATCTTAGAACCCGGTCGGGTTATCGTCGGAAATGCCGGAATACTGGTGACCCAGGTTCTTTTCAGGAAATCGGGTCGAGTCAAAGAGTTTGTGGTTGCCGATGCCGGAATGAACGATCTGATGCGCCCCACATTGTACAAAGCTTTTCATGCCATTGAACCGGTTGTGCGCGCTGAAGACGACCCGATAACGGCAGATGTCGTGGGCCCCATTTGCGAGAGCGGGGATTTTCTGGCCCTAGACCGCAAGATCCACAATGTAAAAAAAGGCGATCTTCTTGCGGTGATGAGTGCAGGGGCCTATGGCTTTACCATGAGTTCCAATTACTGCTCCAGGCCCAGGGTGGCCGAAGTCATGGTAAAGGATGACAGTTTTCATGTGGTTCGGAATCGCGAGAGTTACCAGGATCTGGTGGTCTGCGAATCGATCCCGCCGTTTTTAGAGTGAAAGTGCCTAAAATGAGCTAAAGCCCGCCCTGGTGGGTATCGCTCATATCTTGATCTGACCTATGAACCATTACAAACGTAACTTTTTGAGTACAAAGTATTGGTGATCGGTCTGGGCCAGGGTTGAGGAACGCGCTTTCAGCGCGATCAATTATAATTAAAATTGATAGAATACCTTAACTTTAGGCACTATAGTAAGGGTTTTTCGAGTATCTAATTTGCTTATCAGCAACTGTATAAACCGGGTTTGAGAGTTATGGAAAAAATAGAATTTTATAAGATGAGCGGCAGCGGCAACGACTTTATCATCGTCGACAACCGCGATAAAATTGTTGATGAGAACGATCTGTTAAATTTTATTGTCAAGGTATGTCGTAGAAAAATGTCCGTAGGGGCCGACGGATTCATCCTTGTGGAGAACACGGAGGGTGCGGACTTCAAATGGCGGTTTTTTAACTCCGACGGCAGTGTGGCGGAGATGTGCGGAAACGGTGCACGGTGCGTTGCGCGGTTTGCATATTTAAACGGTATTGCCGGACCGGAGATGTCCTTTGAGACCGTGGCCGGAATCGTTGAAGCTCAGGTTACCGGCGAGAGCGTTAAAATAAAAATGACAGATCCGTCAGATTTCAAAACGGATTATACCCTCGAACTCAAAGACCGTTCGATTTCCGTCTCCAGCATCAACACGGGGGTGCCCCATGTGGTGATGGTCACCGACACCCTTGACGATGTCGAGGTCGTTAAAATGGGACGGGAGATTCGGTTCCACCCGATGTTCGCTCCGGCCGGGACCAATGTTAATTTCATCTGCCCCATAAAAGAGGATACCATTGGAATTCGAACGTACGAGCGCGGCGTTGAGGATGAAACATTGGCCTGTGGGACCGGGTCCGTTGCGGGTGCGCTGATCATGGCTCGAAAGATGAAGATCGACGCTCCCATCCATGTTTTGACCCGGAGCGGTGGTAATCTCAAGATCTATTACAAAGAAAAAGATACCACATATCAGGACATTTATCTGGAAGGGGATGCCCGAGTCATTTACCGGGCAAAACTCTTTGAAGATGCATGGAAAGACAATTCCTGATTTTCAAGGGGCGGACTCCGGTATCTTTCTTTGAGGAATTATATGGAATCGAAAAGCGATTGTATAAATTGACCGTTTGGGAATTTCTTTTTTTAGAGTCCCGCTTTTAGCGGGACGTTGTATAGCATCTCCAAGCGATTGTAAAAATTAAACCCTAATTGAGCGAAAGTTTAGGATGCCCCAGATCCAAGGCATCAAGGACGAAGCCGTAGTCGTCTACTGCGAGCCCTTGATAACGAAGGAGATGGAGTATCATAAGCTTTCCCGAAGGGTAAACAAAATGGGATTGTTTTAAAAGATTTATATCTCATCTATAGAAGCGTTATGAAAATACATTTGTATCTAAACGATATATAAAAGAACTAAACACTTATAATATTTCTCCCAGTTTGTTTACGATCAATTGGGGTTGAACAATGGACATTCATACAGCATACATTGGGGCCGGTTCCAACATCGGAGACAAACTGTTGAATTGCAAGAACGGAATCTCTGCCCTGACAAACACCCAAAATGCCGTGGAAAAGGCGTGGTCGCGGTTCTACAAAACCGAGCCGGTGGATTACAAAAACCAGGATTGGTTTGTAAATGTCGTGGTCAAGGTTGAAACCACCCTTGCCCCGTTTGGGCTGTTAAAGACACTTAAATCGATAGAACGAGATGCCGGACGTGTGGACGGTTCCATAAGATTCGGTCCCAGGGTCCTCGATTTGGACATCATTTTGTACGATGATTTGGTGACGAATTCATCGGAACTGATCGTTCCGCATCCCAGAATGCACAAAAGACGTTTTGTATTAAGACCAATCTGTGATATAGATCCAACGATCGTTCATCCTGTTTTTAGAAAAGAGATGCAAGCGCTGCTGGATGTCCTCGATGAAAATGACCAAAGGATTGTTGAGTATCGATGCGATTATTAATCCTAATGGGTATTGTATACCTTTGTTACAGGTTCCTGAAATCCTGGATCCTTAAAGAAAAATCGTCGCACCAAACGGTATCGGATAAAAAAGCAGGCGAGATCGATAACGTCATGGATAAAGATCCCTATTGCGGCGTATATTTCGCAAGAAAAGACGGCGTAGATTTAAAAATCGACGGACAGGAGTTATATTTTTGCAGCCAAGAATGCAGGGATAAATTTGTGGAAAAGCATTCAAAAAAATAGTTCCCAACCCGCTATCATCAAGATTTGCCGGATCACACAGCGTATTTTGCGGCAACTGCAACCAGACGAATAATTAAGAAATCAATATATCGCACAGGAGGTTTTTTAGATGAAATTTTTTATCGACACTGCAAACATCGACGAAATTAAGGAAGCACACAGCATGGGGATGGTTGACGGCGTTACAACCAATCCCAGTCTGATAGCCAAAGAGGGTCGAGACTTTGAAGAGATTATTAAAGAGATCTGCGAAATCGTGGACGGCCCCATCAGCGCCGAGGTTATCAGCATCGATGCCGAAGGTATGGTTGAAGAGGCCCGTGAACTCTCAAAAATACATGATAATATCGTGGTCAAGATTCCCTTGCTGGTGGACGGTTTAAAGGCGACACGAATACTTACCGAAGAAGGCATCAAGACAAACGTAACGCTGGTCTTTTCGCCGTTGCAGGCACTGATGGCGGCCAAAGCCGGGGCGACCTATGTAAGTCCCTTCATCGGTCGGCTGGATGACATATCCCAGGAAGGCCTTCTGCTGGTGGAGCAGATTGTTGAAATTTACAGTAACTACGCATACGATACTGAAATCATTGTGGCAAGTATTCGCAATCCGCTGCATGTACTGGAATCGGCGTTAATGGGCGCCGACATCGCCACCATTCCCTTTAGTGTCCTCAGCAAATTGGCGGCCCATCCCTTGACCGATAAAGGACTCAAGGCATTCCTGGACGACTGGAACACGGCAAAAAAATAGATTAAAGAAGAAAAGCGATACCATGTTTCAACGGGGACAAATCAAAAATATACTGAGCCATCCCAACAGCTTGACCCTGTTTCGAGTTGCTGCCGTGCCGATCATTGTGATGCTGCTTTTGTTCCCCACTAGACTCTGTTCATTTATTTCCGCACTGGTTTTCACCGCAGCGGCCATAACCGATTTTCTGGACGGCTTTTTTGCACGGCAAAGGGGACTGGTATCCAACTTTGGCAAGGTCATGGATCCCATTGCCGACAAGGTTTTGATGTCGACGTCTTTTATCATGCTGGCCTCTCTTGGGTGGATTCCGGCCTGGATTGTTTGCATTATTATCGGACGAGAAATTGCCGTAACCGGTTTGAGAAATATTATCGCTCAAAAGGGCAAAGATTTATCCGCATCGAGCCTCGGAAAATATAAAACCGGATTTCAGATTGCGTCCATTATTCCACTGATGATCCATTATTCATATTTCACCATCGATTTTCATGCCATCGGCTCCATATTTTTATGGCTTGCCTTGATATTAACCGTCTGGTCGGGTGCAGATTACTTTATTAAGTTCAGAGGTCTTCTCAAGCTGTAAATTTTTTCTATTGACAAAATCGAATAGTTTATTTATGAATTCAAGACTATTGAGCGGGAATAACTCAGTGGTAGAGTGCGACCTTGCCAAGGTCGAAGTCGCGGGTTCAAATCCCGTTTCCCGCTCCATTTTTTTTGGGGAGGACGTGTAAACAGACCATTAGACGGGTCTAATGGCGGCATAGCCAAGTGGTAAGGCAGCGGTCTGCAAAACCGCTATTCACCAGTTCGAATCTGGTTGCCGCCTCCAAAATAATGTTAAGGGTTTATGAGTATATTCATTTACTTATAAACCCTTTTTTTATTGTTTGCTTTAAGTCTCAAAACACCCCTCGCCATAGGTTTGAGAATTACCCTAAGCCACAATTTTAAATCAATACAAGCCCGGGGCAACCCCTCTGGATAAATTGCAATGGCATCATTAATATGGTATGCACAAAAGGATCTATCTTAAATAGGCTCTGACACGGGAATCGGTCCAAAAGGCGCGATTTGCAAAGGTCTCTTACATAAACTGCGGGGTATCAATATTATGGAAAACGTATTGGGGGAGTTCTGGATTTTCAAACTTATGAGTATCGCCGGGGCGGTATATCTGATCTATTTTTTCATTAAAGACCGCCGGGGAAAAAAGGATTAAACATTATTTTTTTGACCCTAAACCTGAAGGGAAAAAAATTGGATATCCATCTGTCACTGATAAATCCACGGCGATAAAAACCGGTGGTGCTGCACCGGATTAAAGATACGAAACAGGGGTTGCCAACCCCGCTGTTCACCGGTTCGAATCGGGTCGTCGTTTTTAAATAAACATAAAAGGCTTGCAAGCAAAACCAAATAGTTGAAGGCTTTTTTCAATTAATTGCTTTAAGTTATGAAAGTTCAGAAAGATGGGTTTCTTCTGTTCACAAAAACATCGAAATCCCATCAGAAAAAAATTCATTCAGGTTGACGGTTTAAAAGGTTTAAGATATTAAATTCGTTGGTTATGGAAAATAATACACGCATCTCAATGAAAGGTTAGAACATGATCCGAATCAATGAAAATTATCTAAAACTTCAATCTTCTTATCTGTTTGTAGAGATTGCCAATCGGGTCTCGACATATCAAAAAGAAAACCCGGATGCCGAGATCATACGACTGGGAATCGGTGATGTCACCCTGCCGCTCCCGCCGGCGTGCATCGAAGCATTCAAGGCGGGTGTCAAGGAAATGGCTTCGGATGTCACGTTCCGTGGATACGGGCCGGAACAGGGATATGCCTTCTTAAGGGAAACCATCGCTTTCAACGATTATCAGTCCCGGGGAGCTGATATCCATTCGGATGAGATTTTTGTCAGCGACGGTGCCAAATGCGATACCGGCAATATCCAGGAACTCTTTGCCGCGGACATTCGTCTGGCGATTCCGGATCCGGTGTATCCGGTGTATCTGGACACGAACGTCATGGCCGGTCGAACCGGGGATTTTAACCATGGAAGATACGACGACATTCTATATTTGGAAAGCCTGCCTGAAAACGGGTTTGTTCCACGCCTCCCTGAAGCGCCGGTGGATCTGATTTACCTGTGTTTCCCAAACAACCCAACCGGTGCCACCATATCCAAAGACACTTTGAGAAAATGGGTCGATTTTGCCCGTGAAAACAAAGCGCTGATTCTATATGATGCGGCCTACGAGGCATTCGTCCGGGACCCAACCCTTCCCCGTTCGATTTTCGAGATAGAGGGGGCCCGAGACGTGGCCATCGAGTTCAAGAGTTTTTCCAAAACCGCCGGTTTCACCGGTACCCGGTGTGCCTATACCGTGGTTCCTAAACGCTGCACGGCGTATGACGGGAGCGGACAAAAGCATTCTTTGCATGCGTTGTGGAACCGGCGCCAATCGACCAAATTCAACGGCGTCTCCTATCCGGTTCAGAAAGCTGCCGAAGCGACGTATAGTGAACACGGAAAAGCCCAGATTATCGAAATGACAGACTATTATCTGAAAAATGCAGCCCTGATTCGAAAAGAGATGGCAGCGCTGGGGTTTGAATTTGTCGGCGGTGAAAACTCACCGTATATCTGGATAAACTGTAACAGGGATGCCTGGGAGTTTTTCGATCTTCTGCTTAAAACGGCCGGCGTCGTGACAACCCCGGGGCCTGGATTCGGTAAATGCGGCGAGGGCTTTATCCGAATTAGCGCCTTTAACAGTTATGAAAACGTTGAAAAAGCCATGGCACGGATCCGGGACGCTCTGGGCCGGTGACTTGTTGAATAATGAAATTTAAACGCACCATACTGCTTGCGGGTTTTGTAATTCTAATGGCGGCCGGCTGTGGGAAATACGCTGCCGAAACAGAAGTGTCAACCAGCTACATTATACCGCTGGTAAAGAAGATACAGCCGGCAGTCGTGACCATAGCGGCCTACGATGTCAACCGGAACGTAACCAACCAGGGGAGTGGTTTTTTTGTGGATAAAAAAGGTCATCTGATCACGAATTATCATGTTCTCGACGGTGCGTATGCTGCCGATGTTAAAACCTACGACGGCGTGAAGCACCCCATCGAGCTGGTTGTGGCTGAAAATAAACTTTCGGATCTGATCAAGGTGCAGGTAAAAATGCCGGAAGCGGCCGTTCACTGGGTCGTTGTCAGTGAAACGGAGCCGTCTGTTGGTGAGCGCGTTATGGTGGTGGGGAGCCCCATGGGGCTTGAACAGACGGTGAGCGAAGGCATTGTATCAGCGGTTCGGGACCTGCCGGTTGTGGGAAAGGTTTTCCAATTGTCGGCACCGATTTCTCCGGGTTCCAGCGGGAGTCCTGTGGTAAATATGAGCGGCAACGTGGTTGGAGTGGTTTCATTTCAAGCGGTGAAAGGGCAGAATCTCAATTTTGCGGTCTCCGGCAAGGGG
>JAQYVT010000105.1 GCA_030145345.1 Desulfobacterales bacterium | reverse complement strand
AAAAGGGCATGGAATCATGAAAATAGCTGTTACATCCCAGGGTACCGACCTTGACTCGCCCATGGACCCCCGTTTCGGGCGGGCGGCGTATATTCTCATTGTGGACACAGAAACCCTTGAATTTGAAGTCCTGGACAACAAGGAAAATGCAAATGCACTCAAAGGCGCCGGTATTCAGGCGGCCAGTATGATGAGCGAAAGGGGCGCAGAAGTTTTACTGACAGGGTTCTGCGGACCCAAAGCATTTAGGGTGTTAGATGCCGCAAAAATAAACGTGGTGAACGATCTTGAAGGCACGGTCAGAGATGCTGTAACCGCATTTAATGAAGGGGAGTTGTCTTTTGCAGGAGGGGCAAATGTCGAAGGCCACTGGTAAAAGAAGGATTCATTGCTCCACACTGCCCCGATATCTTTGATCCGGCGTTGATCCCATCTGAATGATTCTAAGGTTTGCTTCGGGGCTTGCGGTTTTTTTTAACAGAAAGATATCTTCAGTATGAAAAATGTCCAGGGTTGCCCCGTTCAGCGGTTGAAGGGTGAGCAATTTATTGGACATTTTTTGTTTTGATGATTAACGTGGATATAATTATCGATATTTTAAAGATGCGTTGTAATAAAAAGGGGGTTTATGAAAGTCCTGATTATCGGCGGGGATGCTGCCGGGATGAGCGCTGCCAGCAGGGTCAAGAGAAACAACCCGGATCTTGATGTCACTGTTTTGGAAAAGACGATGGATGTATCCTACAGTGCCTGCGGCATGCCGTATAATATTGCGGATCCGGATCGGGAAATAGATGACCTGGTGGTCAGACAGGCAGATGTTTTCAGAGATAAACAGGGGATCCATCTGTTGACCGGTCATTGTGTCGAATCCATCGATCCGTCCAACAGGACCGTCGCCGGGATGTCTTTGCAGGGAAAGGCGTTTCAATTTTCCTATGATAAATTGCTCATCGCCACCGGCGGATCTCCCATGGTCCCCGATGTTGAGGGGTTTGATCTTTCGGGTGTTATGGCTTTAAAAAATCTGGAGGACGGTCGAAAAATAAAGGCATTTATAAAAGCAAACCATGTTAAGAAAGTAATTATTATCGGCATGGGATACATCGCCCTTGAAATGTGTGAAGCGCTCAGGGCCCGATCAATAGACGTCCATATGGTCAAACCTAATCCAGTCTTTCTGCCATGGATGGAAGAAGAACTCTCCGATGCAGTCAGGAAAGAAGTCGCGTCTCATCAGGTAAAGATGCATCCAGGCCATCCAGTGCAAAAAATTGAAGCCTCGGGTAACGCCTTAAACGTCGTCTGCCCGGATCTCACCCTTGAAGGGGATATGGTGCTGGTTGCCGTTGGAATAAAACCGAACAGCGAACTTGCCGGCCATGCCGGACTTGATTTGGGGGTCAAGAACGCCATTGCGGTGGATAGAAGACTCAAGACTTCAGATGAAAACATATATGCTGCCGGAGATTGTGCGGATGCCTATCATGTTGTTACCGGTGAAAAAACGTGGATTCCATTGGCGTTAAGGGCGAACCGGGCAGGTTGGGCGGCTGCCGACAACATTTGCGGTAAGGCGGTTGAGCTTCCAGGCGTTGCCGGTACGGCGGTCTTTAGGGTGTTCGATTTGGAAGTGGCACGAACCGGTCTGACCCTGGACGCGGCCAAAAAGTCTGGTTTTGAACCGGCAAAAGTTGTTATAAAAACCCGTTCACGGGCCCATGCCCATCCCGGTGCTTCGACGATCCATGTTCAGATGGTCGGCGATAAAAAAACCGGACGGCTCCTGGGGGTCCAGATGGTGGGAAAAGAGGGTGTTGCACACAGGATCAACGCGCCTGCCGTCGCTCTGCACAATCAGATGACCGTTGCAGCATACGGTCAAGCGGATCTGGCATATGCCCCGCCCTTCGGCCCCACCTGGGATCCGACTCTGACTGCGGCAAATCAGCTCCTAAAAAGGATTTAGCGTCACTTTTAGACAAACCGTTAAAAGGAAATCATTGGAATGGGAAAATGCCGTAATCATCCGGATAGAGAAACCAGTTATGTATGTTCGAAATATACGGCCTATATGTGCGAGGAATGTTTTAAATGCAGTGATCCTGAAATATACTGTAAATTCCGTTCGTCTTGTCCCATTTGCTTTGTGGACAAACGGAAGGCCGGGTTGGACGAAGATGAACACCCCGGCGAACTCACAAAAAATAAAAAGTCAGCATAAAACCTGTGTAACGTGAAAAAAAAGACAGATAAAAAGGGATATATTCAAATCTATACCGGTGACGGGAAGGGTAAAACAACCGCAGCCTTGGGTATTGCAATACGGGCCGCCGGGTATGGGATGAAAACCTACATGGGTCAGTTCATGAAAGGCCAGCACTACGGTGAACTGAAAACCTTAGGTGATCACCCGTATATTACCATCGAGCAGTATGGAGACGGTAAATGTGTTCATCGGGAGGAAATAACCCAAAAACATATAGATCAAAGTCACCGTGGTCTTGAACGGGCGCGCAGGGCCATGCTTTCAAATCAATATGACATTATCATCCTCGATGAAATCAACGTGGCGGTCTGGTTCGATTTAATTACAACCCAGGAAGTTCTCGAGCTTTTAAATGATCGACCTGAAAATGTGGAAGTCGTTCTAACCGGCCGCCGTGCGCCCGAAGAATTAATAGAAATTGCCGACCTGGTCAGCGAAGTTAAGGAGATCAAACATTATTATCACCGGGGCGTCAAAGCTCGAAACGGAATCGAGCGATAACCTATATATGGACTTTGAATATTCAGGAGTTGTTTTTCCCCCCTACCCTTTATCCATGCCAAACTTTTAATTCCTTATAATTTTTCAGCAGTTAACCCTAACCCCTGACAACTTGAATCCTTTTAGAATCCCCCACTCTTTTGGAGATGATCTTTTTTAAGCACCGTGTGTTGACGTGCTTGAGGTGCTTAAGCTGGACCGGTGGACAATTTCCTATTCCTCATCTTCGGGATAAAACGTAAAGTCGGCTGTTGATTTTTTTGCAAAGAATTTTAGAAAGCCGACTTCCTTTATTTCTTCCAAATTAATTGCCGGGCGATCCGTATTTTCATTTAATACGGTATTCCTTAAATTAGGATTTTGATGCGTTAAAATAATGGCAATTTTTTCAGCCTCTTGTGGGTTCTCCGCCGTTACAAATCTTGTGGCATAAAACCCAAACTTTTTGAGTTCACCGTCAAGATTGAGGAGGAAATTCTCCCCATGGAGTTTAACCTTGAATCTTTTCATCAAATTCTCTTTTCCGGCTAACATTAGATATTAAATAGTGCCCATCCACAATTGTAAAATAGGCACCGTGGGTTTCCTATTCATAAATGAGCAATTTTTGTTCGGATCAAGGCCGCACAAGGGTTTTCAGTGAGGCATACTTCCTGTATGCCGCAGCCGGAAACCCGCGGAGAACGCAGATCCGGGCAAAAAGGGCCATTTATGGATGGAAACTAAATAGTTGGCGTTATAACGGGTACGAATGCCGGAAGGCCAACTGGAAGTCAATTTATGGCCCATACATATATCATAAAAATGATACGGGCAAACTCCTAAAAAAGGATTTGCCCGTATTGAAAAAGATATCACATCTTTTGACGGTCATTAATTTTAGCAAATATGATAGAAGGTATACCCATTTATCGATTGTTGAAATAGAAACATGCCGATATAAAAAATACAACGGCAGGGCCATAATGACGCTGCCGTTGGTAAGTGAAAGTTTTAGGCGCTTAAATTTTGACTTTCTTTCGCTTGATGTTTGCGAGCCAGATCAAGCTAAAAAGAAAAAATGATATAAGTGTCAGTGAGGCAACAGGGCCAATTTTCAGAACAATCCAGCTAACCCCCACAACGGGCAGCAGACTTATGCGAACCATCGCTCTCAGGCTGTCATGTTTTGCAATAAAATCGGCTATCGGCGGTGAATAGGTGTAGTAAAGACGAACGAAACTCTTTCCTGCTTTATTGCCAAGAAGAAAACTGTCACGGAAATCACGCAATATTTTTACATGGGGCGCCATCAATGATCCATAGGCCGCAGTCGCAATAAAACATCCACCACCACCACCACCGTCTGAGGTGCCGCCACCAGGAGCGATGGGTGTGGCCGCCACAATATCTGAATCCGTTCCATACAATGAACCTATGGCAGGAAAAACCCCGACGGCATTTACCGCAAAGTAGTACGTGGTTCCATTTGTTAGACCGCTTACCGCATACGTTGTAACATTTCCAACGTCTATATCGGTGCCAAGGGCCGTGGTTACGCCATACGAGACGATGCAACCTTTTACGGTACTCTCGCTATTGGCATTCCAGTTGAGGGTTACGGAGCTGTCTCCTGCCGAAGCAGAAAAGTTAGGCGGCGGTGCAATATAGGTAACCGCTTTAAAGGCATTGACCCGCCCCCCAGTTGATACCTTGCCGGAAAGGGAGGGGAGGTTATCAACTGTATTTAAAATGGCGTCTCTAATCTGGAGATGGGTGTAATTGGGATTCTGCGCCTTCACCAATCCCGCAACGCCTGCAACATGGGGGGATGCCATTGACGTGCCTGGATAATAATCATAGCCATAACCGCTGATAATTATAGGTTCCCGATAGAGTTCAAGGTTATCAATATAGACCCCGTCTTGGGTAACTGAAGAATCAGAATGGAGCCAAAAGCCGAAGTAAAATTCTGACAGTAGGTCCGCCATCAGTGTTAAATCGAAAGACGCATTGACAAATCCGCCAGCAGTAGATCCCGTTAGATAGCTACCCTCCTGATACCAGTTGTTACCGTTTGTCGACCAAGCTAAAAGCAAACGGTCAAAATAGTCTTCTAACTCCGCTTTTATCCTAAATGAAAGTGTGTAGTAATTATCTTTGACCGAAGAAAAGGGGGTTCTTAAAACAGCAAGGGAGTCCGTGTTATTCAAGTAATTACCTTCCGGGCTATCCTCAAGGCAGTTCGTTAATCCGTCTCCGGTCCCGACAACAAAATTCCACAAATTGTTGATATTAAAAAATGTCCATCCGGATGGAAATGGATCAAAATCCTCAGTATATAACACCACCTTGGCTCCGGATGTATACTCGGCGGGAATAGTGCTATAGATGTTGTCTCCTGGGGCAGCTACATCCACAGAGACCTCACCATAGTTTGAAAAGCTTGCAAGGTTATCATTTTGATCGGTTGCTGCCACCGCGATGATATTGGAAAGGTTATAATCCGAAGGGTAATGTGGCGTCTGATCATTGTTATCGCCAATGCCGTCACTCCCGCCATTCCCCGCTGCAGCCACGAAAAGAACACCGTGATCATTGGCGACGCTTATGGCATCATGTTCGGTTTGAGAAAAATCAGGCCCGCCCCAGCTTGCATTGATAATATCGGCGCCATTGTCCACAGCATATCCAATGGCCGCTGTTGCATCGCCAACACTCGTTCCTATTCCTCCAATCCTGAGCGCCATAATCTTGGCATTCCAGTTGACACCTGTTATCGCTGCTCCGTTGTTCCCACGGGCTGCAATGGTCCCGGAAACATGTGTGCCGTGTGAATTATAATCTTCAGGGTTATTATCGTTAGACCAGAAATCCCAACCGTAGATATCGTCAACATAACCGTTGTTGTCGTCATCCAGGTCTGCTGTCCTGTTTAATTCCGCAGTGTTCTTCCATATATTGGGGATTATCTCTGGATGGTCGTAGGCCACGCCAGAGTCAATCACTGCGATAATGACATTGTTTGAGCCCGTTGTAATGTCCCAGGCCTCTGGAGCATCGATGTCCGCATCATACGTCCCGCCAACTCCGTCAACCTGCTGGCCGGTATTGTGCAGTCCCCACAACTCACCAAAATCTGAATCATTTGGAGTTGTTGCCTCGAAATGACGGATGTAATTCGGTTCGGCATATTCCACGTTTGGGTCCATTTTATACTGTGCAACGGCTTGTTTCACGGAAATATCCGATGGGAGTTTGATGCGCATCACCCCTATGGGCTCAATCCGCCTCATCTCCTGAGCGCCCAAGTTTGAATGCAATGCCGTTATCTTGGCATGTGTCGTCCCTTTCTTGAATTTTACAAGGACTTCCCCGGGCACGAATTCTGCAGAAATCTGTTTCTCAATCGCCAAATGACCACTCCCCAAAATGGCTTGCGGCTTCTGCTCCGACCCTGCAAAGGGGATGTAGAGAAACATAGTAACAAATACCAACAAACATATGATTTTTATTCTTTTTTTCATGTTTTCCCCCTTTTGCAATTATTCAAATTTTCTGATGTAATTGGGTTCGGAATACTCCACCTCCTTAAAACTCTGAAGGCGTTTCATGACTTCCTCCACGGAGGCGCCACTTTGGATCTTCATGCGGTATATTTTCTGCTTCGAAACGACCTTGATGGTTTTTAGGTCCAGTTTTTCTTGGATCGTCTTTATGCTTTCCATGTCTGTGCCGTCTTTAAACTTTATGAGGATCTCTCCGGGAATGTATTTATGGCTTTCTATACCCATAGGAGCCGATTCTCGATGTATAGACCACTTGGTTTCTGACATAGTAATCTGATCCTCTTGATCCCCTTTTATATCGCTTTTCTGGCCTGTACACGAGAAGGTTAATAAGAAAATCATCAACCCTATGAAACTGATTACATATCGCATGATTCTTCCATAGATAATCCTCGTTAATAGAGGTTAGATTATGGTGACAATCAATTAGTTTCCATCCATAAATGGCTATTTTCCCGATGAGCGGCGTTCTCCGCGGGTTTCCGCCCTCGACGTACAGACGTACGCCTCGGGCGAAAACCCTTGTGCGGCCTTGCTCATCGAGAAAATAGCCATTTATGAATTGGAAACGACTCGGTGCTCAAATGTTTTTATGGATGGGCACCAATTAACGATAGAACTTAGATAATGAGTCGAGCATCCAGAATGCGGCCAGCACAATAAGAGATGTTCCACAATGGAAACCGAATCGAGAAAGAGGTTGAATCTGAAAATAGAAAGTATCCGAATTACTTATATTAAATACTTTAATATTGTCAATGCTGGTTTTTAAGATATAAAATACGGAGTCAATCTAAGCACAACATGGTGATTAACTATGATATCAATTGGTTACTTTAGGTTGATTTGTGGAGAAACGATAAACAATATATAGAAATTTATTCCGATTACCGGCGTTACAGATTACTTCCCGGTATCTCAGTTTGATGCCAAGTTGTGATTCATTGAGAGCCCTTGGTAATAATCTTGCTTTTCAAAACCTGACGTGTCTTGCCAAGCCAAAATCCCTGATGACTTCGTTTGGGAGTTTTTATTGTACGAAAGGCCTTGTGTGAGGGGTAGCGCCGGATAAGGCGGGTCCAGGATCAGTGTCGGTGGCGGAGAGAATCAGAATCGCTCAAGTGAAATCAGATAACAAGGCAACGTTGACCGTTGTCAAATCATCTTCGTCCAACGAAGCTTGACATGAATTGCGTGACGGAAACGATTTTCATCCTGGCATCACTTGGGGATCTGAAATGCTCGGACAGATTCAGGGGGTGCGCTCCCCCGCTTCACTCCGGTGTCTACGTGTCTGGTCATTTCAATGACTTAGCAGCGGGGGCATTCCTGCCCCCTCCGCGTTCTCCCGCAAAAAGCATGGGGGAGCCGCGGTCTCCCCCACAGCTAAGTCATTGAAATAACGAAGCCACTCCGCCAACCCGCCTGCCGTGCGAGGCACGAGCGGGCAGGTATCGTTACACGGGGAAGCGTACCCCCTGAACACGCACAAATTCTTTAGGAGAAAATCGGGTTAATGATAATCATGGGTTCCCATGACGACTTTAATACCGGTTTTGTTCTCGAGCATTTCGGCCTTTTCTTGGGCCGTGGAATACGGGCAATCCGGCTTGGCATTTACCAGACAGGTGCTTAAGTAAATCTTATCGGGCTTGATTTCCGATAATTTCATGGCCATGCCCATATTCGCAACCAGCGATCGCCCGGGACATTCGCATTTTACAAACGCGACAACCGAAGAAGGTTTTTCGAATTCACCCTCACCCAGAGCCGCTGCTTTAAGACAACGCCATTCTCCTGCGCATCCATACCCGCTATCCATATAGGCGCCACAACCGACCACTGCAATTTTTTCCATTTTTCCTCCTTTTTAACTATTTGTTTTAACTCGATACGTTGATAATTTTTTGATTTTACCGTCCCATGAACAATTTTTTTCTTGCAAACCCATAGTTATGAGCATAAACTCATTAAGAATTAATTAAACCCTATGTCTCATTTAGTCAATACATTTTTTGTGGTTTCAATAAAATGACAGGGTGTCACGATGAATTGAGGCCATTACACATTTTAAACGACTGAAATTCATCATGAGCAAATTCAGGGTGGGAGAAGGGCAACAAGCAACGGAGGGTGAAACCATGTACAAAATACATCCCATTGTGGTGGGAACCAAGGTTTTTGATAAAAGCATGATGACGTATCAGTACGGCAACGGTCAGGAATATACGATCCCCATTTATTGCTGGTACATAGAAGGCGGTGATCGTAAAATTCTTGTGGATACCGGCGAGATGAATCCGATTCAATCCGAAAGCCGAGAAAAAGCCATCGGCGGCAAGATTTATACCTTTGAACAAGGGCTGGCCCGATGGAATTTAACACCCACAGATATCGATGTTGTCATCCATACCCATCTGCACAATGACCATTGTGGAAATGATTGTAAATGTGAAAACGCTGAAATCTACGTTCACGAAAAAGAACTGGAAAGAATCCATAATCCTCACCCGCTGGATTATCGCTATCTCGAAGATTATATAGAGGATGTGGAAGAAAATGGTCAGATAAGAAAAATAAACAAGGATACTCAAATTCTACCGGGAATCCGGGCGGTTCACACGCCGGTTCATACGGACGGTGGTTTGACCATATTCATCGACACATCTGCCGGCAAGGCCGCCATTACCGGATTTTGCGTCATCAATGAGAATTTTAACCCTCCGGCACAGATCAAGGCCATGGAAATGGCGGTGATCCCTCCGGGTACATCTGTAAATGTATACGAATCCTATGACATGATGCTTAAAATTAAAGACATGGCCGAAATACTGCTGCCGCTCCATGAACCGAAATTTGCATCCATCGATACGATATCTTAGCCCGGGCAGACAGTTATGGAATAAAATAAAATAATCCCCGTTTCTGTTTCACAACACTTATTTTTTTGTCCGAATGCAGGGCATCCAGATATTTACGCAATTCGCTGGTCTGTAATCCTAAAATTTCAGATAGATCTTTTAAGGTACACGGACGTCTGGCAATCGTTCCCAAGATGGCCGATTCGGTGTCTTTGCGATAGGCAAGAAGCGCCTTGCGCTCCGGCACATCAGCGATTATGGAAACATTTTCAAGCTGCCAGAAATCTATGATATGTTCCAACTCCTTCCGGGCGGCTGCGCGAACAGTGGAGACCGGTCCGGGTCTATCCAGCGTATTCAGCTGGACCTGGTCCGGTTCGATTTTATCGATGGCCTGCTTTAAAGCGGTTAATTCTTCGTCTGTATCATTCATGCCGGGAACGATAAATATTTCCAGCCATATTTTTCCGCTGTATTCTTTGCGGAGCCGGATCAATCCGTCAATGATCTTATCGGCGTTTAGATGTGGAGATGGGCGATTGATCTTCCTGAACACCTTTTCTGTGGCAGCATCCAGCGAAGGGATGATGACGGTGGCGGCTTTAATCTCTTCTCGAACCTGTTTTTGAGAAAATAAGGTTCCATTGGTGAGTAGGGCCACGGGAATATCATGGGTATGATTTTTGATAAAATGCAATACATCACCGATTTTTGAATTCAAGGTGGGTTCGCCCGAACCGGAAAAGGTGATATAATCCGGCGCTGGATTGTTTTCAAAATAAAGGGATAGTTCCTGTTTAACCGTGGCAAACGGCACATATTCTCTGCGTTCTAATGTCAGATGGGTTGATTCTCCGCATTCGCAGTAGATACAGTTTAATGTGCAGGTTTTCATGGGCACCAAGTCAACGCCCAGGGAAATCCCCAGCCGCCGTGAAGGCACCGGGCCGAAAAGGTAATTGTATTGCATTTTCTCCTCAGTAATGTTGTTATGTTACATCTACTTGGAATGATGGAACAATGGTTAATACGGACATCGTCTGTGTTTGGAGAAAGGTTTTTAACATCGACCTTCGCCGTTTCTCCGTAAATATTTCGATGCCATACAACATGCATCCATTGTTCCCATGGTGAGCCGAGTGAACCCAATTATTTTATACCCGAATCAAGGAAAACACTCAATCGATTTGTGGTACCCCGAAACCCTAACAGAGGGATAAAATGAACGACAGATTGCCGGGAATCGTTGTCACCGGAGCATCCGGTTTTATTGGACGGCATTTTGTCATGGCCGCATCCGGAAAATTCCGCCTGTTCTGCATCGCACGCCGCAGCCAAAAAGAGGCGGGTATTCCAAGTAATGAAAATACACACTGGCTGCAGGCCGATATAACAGAGTGGGAAAATCTGCTCAATGTCTTTAAATATGTTAAAGATCACGGCGGTGCCGATTATGTCTTGCATTTGGCCGGGTATTACGACTTCACCCTCAAAGAAAATCTTGTATATGAGGAGACCAATGTCACCGGCACACGCCATCTTCTTGATTTGTCCAACCTTCTGGAAATCAAGCGTTTCATCTTTTCAAGTTCGCTGGCTGCCTGCAAATTTCCCCCGTATGGCAAGGCGGTGACCGAAGAGAGCCTCCCTGACGCAGATTTCCCATACGCACGCAGTAAAATGCAAGCAGAAGCGATTATCAAGGAATATTCAAAAGTTTTTCCATGCTCGATTGTCCGGTTGGCTGCCGTATACAGTGACTGGTGTGAATATCCCATATTGTATATGTTGCTCGGATTCTGGCTGTCCAGAAAAATACTCATGTCGAGAGTCGTGGCCGGACGCGGCGCATCGGCCGTTCCCTATATCCATATCAGAGATCTTAACAAACTGTTTTTTAGAATTATCGAAATCAGTGACCGTTTGCCCGGCCTTGGGATTTACAATGCCAGCCCCCAAGGGTGTGTTTCACACAATGAGCTGTTTAAAACCGCAAAAAAATACTATCACGGCCATGATAGTAACCCGATTCGGATACCCAAAATACCCGCAACCTTGGGGTTGATCATGCGATCGTTTTTGGGGTGGCTTGCAGGAAAGGAAACCTTCGAAAAGCCATGGATGGCGGAATATATCGATAAAGAGCTTTGTGTCGATGCTTCTGTGACCTACCGCGCGTTGGGCTGGAAGCCGACACCGCGGTATCATATATTGCGGCGATTGTTGTTTTTGACCGAAAAAATGACCCTCTATCCTCACAACTGGACATTTCGAAATGAAGCCCTCCTCCAGCGGGTTGCCTATCGAAAAAGCACGGAAATTTACAACATCCTCACAGAATTGCGGGAATCGTCGGTCAATAAAATTGTACAAGAAGTGATGACGCCGGGAAACGAACACCGGTTTCCGAATTATCGGAAAATGGATCAGGATCTACTTAAATGGTACATTACGTTGAACTACCAACTGGTTTCCGCCACCGTAAGAAACCGGGACCGGGCCATGATTCCCAACTATGCCCAAGTCATCGCTTACCGGCGTTTTGTCCAAGGATTCAAGGCAAAAGAAGTCAAGGATTTGATGGTTTTGACCGGCAAAACCATGGAGGAATCTCTGGTGGAACGGCCTGAATTGAAGGGTTCTAAACAGCGGCTGGACAACTATATCATCTTGACGTCACAGCTTGCTGCTGATGAATTCGAAGATACCTATGAAATCCTTGAGGCATATCCGCCCGAGCAGGTGGGCGCCATCGAAACCGTCGAATCCCTGGCAAGCAGTGATGAGCTTAAACGGATTGTATTGCAACTTGAAGATATCTGCAGTGATTCACTGTCACACCAACTGAGTGGAATATTTTAGCCCGTACCGTTACTGGACTAGTGCCCTACGGCGAGTATCCCGCTGGCGGCG
>JAQYVT010000104.1 GCA_030145345.1 Desulfobacterales bacterium | reverse complement strand
TGCGACCTACGGATTCGTAGTCCGGCGCTCTGTCCGGGCTGAGCTACGGGCGCATGAAAATTTAATTGAAATTTGAACAATTAATAAGCTATAGAGAGCTATATGTCAACCTTAACGTTGCATAAAAAACAGGGTACACTTTAAGTAAAAAACAGATGAACCGTTTTCCATGTTCACAACTTGGCCCATGGGAAATGACACCATTCGTTTTCTTTTGTATTTCTTTTATTTTCAGAATGCTAACCACTTTTATTCACACTCGGCTTTAACTTTATATTATGCGAAAAACCGACACAGAATTCATGAATCTGGCCTTGAAGGAGGCTAAAAAAGCTGGACAAAAAGCCGAAGTTCCGATAGGTGCAGTACTTGTCGCCGAATCCGGGGACATCCTCTCTCGGTCACACAACCAGACCATAAGCCTCGGAGACCCGACGGCACATGCCGAGATCATGACCTTGCGCAAGGCAGCACAAAAGGTTCTGAATTACCGGTTGTTAAGCACGACCTTGTATGTTACCATTGAGCCGTGCATCATGTGCATGGGAGCGATCGTCCACGCCCGGGTGGCCCGGGTTGTTTTCGGCGCCCATGATCCCAAATGGGGCGCTGCCGGATCGCTGTACAATTTCGCCGATGACCCTCGATTGAATCACCGGCCGGAAATCATGCACGGGATCTGCGAGGACGCGTGCAGGACGCTGATTCAGGATTTCTTTAGGACAAAACGAACTTAAAAAATGATTCACCGGAAAGACGCAGAGAACGCAGGATGAAATTGAATTTTCTTTTTCTATTTTATCGAGGTAATCTGTATCCAAACGAGAAAATTCCCCTACCCTTAACCTTAAAAGGAGTCTTACGTGTCGAATATCGTAATTGTTGGAACTCAATGGGGTGATGAAGGCAAAGGTAAAATCGTGGACCTTCTGGCCGAATATGCCGATATGGTTGTACGGTTTCAGGGCGGAAACAACGCCGGTCATACCATGGTGGTGGACGGCGAACAGTTTATCAGCCATCTGGTCCCTTCGGGCATTTTGCAGAAAAAAACCTGTCTTATCGGAAACGGCGTAGTGGTCGATCCTTCGGTCCTGGTGGAAGAACTCGACCGATTAAAAAACAAGGGTATCGACACGGGGCCGGGCCTGCTTAAAATCAGCGAAAAAGCCCATGTCATCATGCCCTATCACAAGCAGATCGATCTCGCCCGGGAACGAATGAAGGGGGATCAAAAGATCGGCACCACCGGCCGCGGCATCGGGCCCTGCTACGAAGACAAGGCCTCCCGGAGGGGAATCCGATTCGTCGAACTCATCGATGCCGAGGTTTTCAAAGAAACGGTGCACGCCGTGCTCGATGAAAAAAATTTCTATCTCAAACACTATCTCTCCGCCGAACCCTTGGATCCGGAACCGATTGTCGATCAGTACCAGGGGTATGCAGAAAGACTTGCACCCCACGTCGTCAATATCTCCATTGTCATGAACCAGGCCGTCAAAGCCGGGAAACAGATCCTGTTCGAGGGTGCACAGGGCACCCACCTCGACATCGATCACGGCACTTACCCGTTTGTCACGTCGTCGAACACCGTCTCCGGCAATGCCTGCTGCGGTGCCGGTATCGGCCCCAAAGAGATCACCGGTGTCATCGGCATCGTAAAGGCCTATACGACCCGTGTGGGAAGGGGGCCGTTTCCCACGGAGCTTTTCGATGAAATCGGCGACACGATTCAGAAAAAAGGCGCGGAATTCGGCGCCACAACCGGGCGGAAGCGGCGGTGCGGATGGCTGGACACCGTTCTGCTGCGAAACGCAGTTCGCCTCAACGGCCTCACAGGTCTCGTGATCACCAAACTGGACGTATTGGACGGCCTGAAGTCCCTTAAAATTTGTACCGGGTATAAATACAACGGCGAGATCCTTGCCGACTTTCCGGCAAACCTGAAAACTCTGGGGGCCTGTAAACCCGTTTTCGAAACCCTTCCGGGGTGGCCGGAAGATATATCCGGTATTCGGAAACTAGAGGATCTGCCGGAGAATGCAAGACGCTATCTGGACCGAATCGAAGAACTCCTGGAAACACCCATCGATATCGTATCCGTCGGTCCTGGAAGGGATGAGACGATCATCGTCAATCATCCTTTTACCTAAACTGAGCGATTGTTGATTTGGGAGTCAATAACCACCCCCAAAAGGGTCTTTATAAAAAATTATTCACCGCAGAGCTTGCTATATCATAGCAAGCTCAAGGGAAGCGGGCGGTGAATATAAACTCACATACCGGCACAGCGAAACTGCAACCTTCAGCTTACCCCAAGGTTTAATGGATTGATTAAAAATATTGACAATTCGGTGTGGAGCGCATAAAAAGACGGTATAAGTCGGGACGTGGCTCAGCCTGGTAGAGCACAGCGTTCGGGACGCTGGGGTCGGAGGTTCAAATCCTCTCGTCCCGACCAATAAAAACAATACGAAAAGCCGCTGTTTTTAAGCGGCTTTTTTTATCCTCATAGTTGCATAAACAACACGATGAGATTTGTATAAAACCGCTTAAACCATAGCGTTGGGTTCATTTATTACCAATATACTGAACTCGACTGCCAGTGATATCCAAAAAGGAACCTTTTTTCACCGTGTTGTTTACCCCATGGGAAAGCCGAGGATACCCCATCTCCTTTGTTGTCAAGGGTTCGCAGTAAATGACTACGGCTTCACCCTTGACGCCTCGGGTCTGAGGCATCCTCGACTTTTGCAACGTTGAGGTTATGTCTGCAATGATGGTCGGCTTCGGGACCTCAAACCAGCGGGTTATTTTTCCGTTGCTCTCCTGAAAACATACGGATAGGCTTCGACCCCGGCAAGATCCGATGTTTCAAACGGGATCGATTCGTGGGATCCTATGATCAAGATCCCGCCGGGGGCAAGCCGCGACAGCACCTTTTCGAAAGCCCTTTTCTTCAGTTTTTCTTCATAATAGGTCAAAACGCTGTTCCGCAAAAAGACGATGTCAAAATCCCGCCCCGGAGGGTCGGACAGAAGGTGGTGAATTCTCCAAGAAATGTCTTTTTTGAGGGAATCTTTTACCTGGAAAACTTTTTTGCCCGGCTTTTGACTGAAATATTCAGATCGGATTTCCGGGGTGAGTTCTTTGAGACTGGCGGCAGAATAAATTCCGGCCCGTGCCCGCTGGAGATATGCAGGATTCAGGTCGGTGCCCGTCACCTCGAAACCCGGAAGATGCGAACAGGTCTTGCTTAAGCGATCCCGGACGATCATGAAGCTGTACACTTCATCTCCGCATGCACATCCCGCCGACCAGACTGAAATTTTTTCGCTGCGCCTTTGGATAATGTCCGGCAGCAGCGTTTTTTCGAGGGTCTCCCAGAGTCTTCGGTCCCGGAAAAATCGACTGATGGACACGGTCATCAGAAGTTCGCACGTCTGTCTCGTTTCATGGTTTTGTTCCAGTTCCGCCAGAAAGGCCCCCATCGTGCGGCACCCGGATGCTGTCATATACCGGCCAATCCGCTTTTTAACCCCTTTTCTGACTTTGCGGTACCCGGACCAGGAAAATTCGAATCGATCAAGGAGTTGACGAAATTGCGCATCATTCATACCATCATCTTTATCTTAACCGGCGAATTGTGCAAGGGTTACTTTCGAATCTCCCTGTCAGAAAAATGTGGATCTGTGCAGGGGAACATACGGGCGGACAAAAAGGTGGGTTTAATCCCGATGGACTATAAATTGAAAATGCATTCCATTGGCCAGGCAGTGCAAACTTTGCTTGGACCTACGGAGGGTGTATCAAAAAACATCATAAAAAAAGGGCGACCCGTATGGATCGCCCTGTGGGAAGGTGGGGAAGATAGGTTGCCTCGCCAACAAAACCCTACCGATTTTCGTGGTCTCCCGCAATGCCGTTATTAACACTGGTATATCTTTGCGTTTTTTTTTGTTTTGAAGATGCCCAGTAGAAAAGATGCACGCACACCCGAGAAGTCTTTTTTTGTTTCTATTTACAGACATGCTAAAACCATGCCAGGCATAACGCCCTGCCAACTATTTTTTTAATCATTATTTTCAAATGGTTATCCTGGCCGTCCTTTTTTCCCCAACCCGAAAATTGACAATATTCGGCAGTCCATGTGTCATTTTTTGACAAATCTGAGGCGTTTTTAACCGGTGACCGGGTAAAAAATATCCGGATCGCGGGGCATCGACTGTGGAAACCTTTTCTCAACTTCGAGATCGACCGTGAGCGTTTTTTGAGAGCGGCCAATTCCAATATTTCCTGCCCAAAAGTAAAGAAACCGGGTCCCAGAGGGCCCGGCTTTGGGTTGCCCCTGAAAGGAGCTCAAAGCCGTACAAGTTAAAAGTGTCTAAAGTGATCTTAGGTGCTCATATCTGGTTAGCCGGTTAACCGGTTAGCCCGTTGTCCGGTATTTGATTGCGGGCTAACGGGCATAACAGGCCAACGGGCACAACCTTTTTTAACTTTAGCTCACTTCAAACTCTTGCAGCGTTTCTCCAGGCTGAACCGGAGAACTCTGACCGGGTCCAGAGGATCCGGTTTTTCAAGATTAAATAAAAAATAGAGTTTATATACGACTGCAATCGTGATAGTGGGAAAGGAAAAAAAGAAGCCGTTGACTTCTGTTATCGCCTGTTGGTAAGGAGTTCATTAATAATTCGACATCGAGGAAACTCCCTTTATTGGCGCGCACCCCATTCGTAACACCCCAATTGAGCGAAAGTTCGTTTTTGGTTATGAACAAACAAACAAAATATCAGGCATTGATCGTGTTCGACATGGACGGGGTTATTGTCGATGTCTCAGGGTCCTATCGAGAGACCGTCAGACAAACTGCCAGATTGTTTTTCAACGGTGCGGGTTCTTGGGAACGTCTGCCCGATCCATTGTTTCCCTTGGGCGATCTTGCCAGAGTCAAACAGAGCGGCGGCCTCAACAATGACTGGGACCTGACATTTTTGGTCATCAATCTTTTGTTCACGTTGGTGGAGGGCGCCGCCGATCCGGAAGGTTCAGACACCTGGTCCAGATACCGAAAAGCCATCGGCCGCTGTGACGTGGGAGCCCTGGCCAAATTCTTGAGGTCTGAAAGAATGCCCATCACCACGCTGATGAATAAAACCGGAAGACCAGAGAATGAATGGGTTGCCGCCTTTTATACCGGAGATGTGGGGAGCGGAAATGTTATCAAACAGATTTTTCAAGAGATCTATCTCGGCAAGGACCTGTTCGAGTCCACCCACGGCGTTCCGGCAAAAGTGTATCATGAGAAAGGATACATAAACAGAGAAACACTGTTGATCGACAAACACACCCTTGAATCCCTTTCCGAAAACAACATCCTGGCCATTGCCACCGGGCGGCCCAAGGCAGAGGCGGACTATCCTCTGGATGTCTTTGACCTCCGGAAGTTTTTCTCGGATACCCGCACCCTCGACGACTGCCTCGAGGAAGAACGGAGAATATTCCAACGAGAGAAAAGAAAGGTGTCTCTCAGCAAGCCGAATCCCTACATGCTGGATGCCATCGAAGCGGCCCAAAAAAATAAAGTTTCAAAACTCTATTTCATTGGAGATATGCCCGATGATATGGTGGCAGCCTCAAAATCCAGGGCCGGATTTATCGGCATCGGAATTCTGAAGTCATCGTCCGACAAAGACCGTCTGAAAAGAGATCTGATAGCGGCAGGTGCAGATCATGTTATCGAAGATTTTGAGGCCTTGAAAAAGATCGTCGAAATATCAAGTGCCTGAAGTGAGCTAAAATGCCTAAAGTCGAGGAAAGCGTTTTCAGCGCAAATCATTTTCTACTTAAACTGATAGTGCCAAGGGCACAACCATCAACCCCGGCCCAGACCGATCACCCATACGCTACTAAAAAAAGTCAGGTTTGGAATAATACATGGGCCATCAATATATATGGCGTGTCTCACTCTCCGAGGCGTAGGCTCTACCCTCCGGCCTGGAAGCCTTACGGGCTGGAAGCGGAGCCGGAGGCCAGGCGGGCTTTAGTTCACTTCAAATTTTAGTCACTTTCAACTTTACTTCTTTTGCAGCTATGAAATCAAATGAATCTGTCAAAAACTATAGATGGGGCTATCTTTATGTGGTGACGGCCGGGCTCATGTGGGGGGTATCCGGATCGTCGGCCAAGTTTCTGTTCAACAGCGGCATCACGCCCTATCAGCTGGTACAACTTCGTCTGACAATCTCTGCGGGACTCTTGTTTCTGTGGCTGTCGATACGCAACCGTTCCCTCCTGAAAATAGACCGGAAAGATATACTCTATTTCGTGCTGTTCGGCACCGTGGGCATGGCCGGCGTCCAGTTTACCTATCTGTTTACCATCAGCAAAATAAAAGTGGCGGCCGCTATCTTGCTCCAGTACCTGGCCCCCAGCTTTATCGCCATCCATTCGGTTGTGATCATGCGGGATAAACTTTCACCCGTAACCGTTATGGCCCTTGTGGGTGCGACATTCGGCTGCTATCTGGTCGTCGGCGCCTACAATCTGGAAATTCTGTCCATGAATATCGTCGGCATCATCAGCGGCATCCTGTCAGCCATCACCTTTGCCTGGTATTCGGTTCACGGCGAATACGGCATGCGCCGCTACAACCCGTGGACGGTGCTCTTTTTTGCGTTGTTTTTCGGAGCGCTGGTGTGGAATATGCTGCATCCTCCCCTCGAAGCCTTTATGCACGCCTATTCCCTGGTGCAGTGGACATGGATTCTGTATATCGGCGTTTTGGGGACCCTGGTGCCTTTCGGCCTCTATCTGGAGGGCATCAACCTGATCCGCTCCACCCGCGCCAGCATCACGGCAACCCTTGAACCCATTACCGCCGGCATAATCTCTTATATCTTCCTCAATGAAATTATGGAAGCCGCCCAGATCACCGGCGGCGCAATCATCATCGCATCCATCATATGTCTCCAGCTGAACCAGGAACAAGACGAAAAGGCACCCGGCATTATCCGTGCCCGAAGCCACACCGACGAATATAAACCCTAACGTTGCAAAAGTCGAAGATGCTGCAGATCCAAGCTCGCCCGCCAGCCAAGCCCGCCCGGCATTCGCCTGAGGTGCAGCCGATGGCGGACGGGCAAGGCGAGGCGGCCTGGGGCGCCGAAGGTGAAGTCGTAGTAATTTACTGCGAACCTTCGGCAACACTGGAGATGCGGTATCTTCGGGTTTCCCATTGGGCAAATAACATGGCTGTTTTCCCTGTTTTCATGACGTCACTTGGGGTCAATTCCATCCGAGAAGAGAAACGGTTTGGAAATGCTGATGATCATTATAGTCATTAAACTCATTTTGCCATGTTATTTATGCAACCATAGGGTAAGCGTTCAGAGTGACGACCCGAGAAACCGTTTCAAAACCTTACGGTGAGTGATTTTTGAGGCTTTTGCCGAAAAGCGCTTTGCGAAAATTTGGTGCGGTTCGAGAAGGAACTTGGACTTGCACAAATGAAGGGCCCCGCCGCGGGCGGAGGGGGTCTTTAAAAGGATACAGCAAACTAATCCCTCCTCCTGCGCCTCTCCCCAAGGAGAGGATGCAGAAGGATTGCCCGCCGCAAGCGGTTGGGGTATACGACAGTTCAGTAAAAAACGATAGGCTTAATTTTTATTTGAGATTTTTTCCCGGCTTAAAGGTCACCGTATTTCTGCCCTTGATTTTAATCTTTTCACCGGTCTGCGGATTACGTCCCATTCGGGTTTTTCGATAGACCTTCCGGAATGTTCCAAATCCTACCAGGGTCACTTTGCTGTTTCTTTTCTTCAGGCCCACTGTAATACCATCAACAAAAGATTCCAATGCCGCTTTGGCCGCGACTTTAGAAATACCCGCATCTTTAGCCATCTTTTCAATTAAGTCTGCCTTAGTCATCGTACCCCCTTTTTCAAATGTTAAGAATTAGCGCTAACAACTACCCTTGAATATAATTCAGTTACAATATCTAATTTAGAAAATCAAGAAAAACCTGATATTTTTTAGTCTTATACAGGCGTACCGTCGTTATCTCTTGAATGACACGGCTTTTTGAGGGTTGATATAATATTTTTTGTAGATTTTTTATGTTGGATTCAGGCGTTATTTAGTCAAGTTATCATGCTTCATCTCCTTGGCCCGGAATCGCCCGTGGAAAATTTATCGGCGGCTTGAATGCCGGTAGAACCGCACGGTACACCCTTTTAGAGCGGCAGCCAGGTGCCGAGTTCTTTTTCCACAGCTTTGCGAAAAATTATGGGCGCCACGGCCATGTCATCTATGGCCAGTCCGAGATTGGCTGTCAGGGTTCGTTCTGCGGGGGTCTCTCTTCCTGGTTTTTGTCCGGTGACCAGTTCTCCCAAATCAGCATGAATTTCCGGAATATTCTGGAAATAGCCCATTTGCTGATATTGTCGCAGCTGCGGTGTGTCGTCGGTACAGAACTTGGCCGCCGCCTTCAAGGCATCGGGATGCCAGTAGGAGTCAAAATCGACCAGGGAGGCAAAAGCGCCCTCGTCCAGCCAGCCGGCCTGGATGGTGGCATGGGGTGCTTTTAGAATCGGCCCTGCGGTAACGACCATGTCACAGCCGGTCACCGCTTCCCGCGGCGTCCCCGCCGGAATCACCTCCAGGTTACAGCGGGCACCGATTTCTTCGACATATCGACGAACGGCTTCGGCGTTCACATCGTAAGCCATGACGCGCTTCAGGGGAAACAGTGTGTTCAGCGCCTCCACGTTGGTGCGCCCCTGAACACCGCATCCCAGTACACCGACCACCGACGATTCCGAACGGGCCAGATAGCGCGCGGACAGGGCCGTGGCCGCACCGGTCCGAACGGCCGTAATCCATACACAGTCCATCACCGAAACAGGAATTCCGGTTTCAGGGTCATTGAGAATTAGCAGACCGGTAATGTAGGGCAGTCCTTTCTTGTGGTTCCCCGGGAAACCACTCACCCACTTAACGCCCGCTGCGTTCAAAGCTGGAATGTATGCCGGCATGGCGTGAATAAAACTGTCTTCACCACCGGGATGAATCCCGGGTTTGGGGGGCATTTCCGTATTTCCGTTACCTTTTTCCCGGAAAGCGATTTCCAGGACTTCGATAATTTCAGCCATTGTCAGTCCCGCGGAGATGACATCATTCTGGGAAAGATAGAGCAATCGATTCGGTTTCATATCTACTCCTTGTGTCATTTGCTCATTAAATATCCGGGTCCACATGAACGGTGATACCGTCGAAGTTGCCCACATCTTCGATCAGGCAGTTTTCCACAGCCTTTGCCAACTTATGCCCCTCAAGTACGGTCAGTCGGCCATCGACGACAATGTGTATTTCCATTTGATAACGGCCCCCGGAAGTTCGAACTTTGAGATCATGGGTGGCGTTCACCCCGTTTACAGTCAGGGCACAGTGTCTGATCTGGTCGATGACTTCGGGCTTAGGGGCGGTATCGGTGAATTCATGCAACGCCTCTTTTAAAATCTCGAGGCCGACTTTTACGATGAAAAAGGAGACCAAAAGTGCGGCGAAAGCGTCGAGGAAATACCATGACGGCTGTATTTGAGTTCCTGCGACGCCGACCAAAACAGCCACCGAAGACAGGGCATCTGAACGGTGATGCCACGCGTTGGCCACCAGCAACTGGCTCTGGATGCGTCGTCCGATGCGAATGGTGTACCGATAAAGGACTTCTTTCATCGCCACAGATACACAGGCCCCCATCAACGCCAGCGTCGTGGGATGGGATTCGGTATGACTGTAGATATTGAACGCGGATTCGATCCCCAGGTACAATGCCGTTCCGATGAGCACGATCCCCACAAAAGAAGATGCCAGCGTTTCAACCCGGGCATGACCGAAATGATGCTTCTCGTCCGGCGGCTTATGACGAATCTGGAGGCCGAACAGAACCACTATATCCGTAAAAAGATCGGAAATCGAATGGACGGCATCTGCGATGAGGGCCTGGCTGTTGCCGAATATCCCTGTCATCAGCTTCAGGAGAATTAAAAATGTATTGACGAGAACACCGACAAGTGTCACTCTTCTACCGTCTCGGGTCGATTCTTTCATGGATTCATGCATCGCTTAAAACTCGTGAGGGCCAAGCCTAATTAACGCGGTCGCTTTTATATAGTCGGTTCATAGCATTGATAACAAAAATGTGCCAGCCTTTTAAAGACCCACAGCAGGGACCCGATCAATTTGCGTTTTTCAGAAAATCGATAAAAATCCCATGAAAAGACATGGCTTGCTTGAAATACATATCGCTGTAATCCTTTTTGGACTCTCCGGTCTGTTCGGAAAGTTTTTAACCCTGCCGCCGTTGGTCATCGTATTTGGAAGGACCTTTTTTGCCGCCCTTACACTGAGCATTATACTCGCCGGCTTCAAAATCCCATTTCGTGTAAAATCGAGACGGGATTTTTTCGTTCTTATTTTGCTCGGAATTATATTGGCCGTACATTGGATCACGTTCTTTCACTCGATCCAGATTTCCACCGTTGCCGTGGGTCTGCTCACATTCTCTACCTTCCCCATATTCGTCACGCTTATGGAGCCGGTTTTCTTCAAAGAAAAATTTCGCCCTTTCGATATGTTGACGGCAGGTTTCGTTGTCGTCGGCTTGCTCTGGGTTATTCCGTCATTCGATTTTCAAAACAACATCACCCTGGGCGCATTTTGGGGAACCCTATCGGGATTCACCTTTGCCGTTCTATCCATACTCAATCGAAAATACGTGGGCACCTATCCTCCGATGTTGATGGTTTGCTGCCAGAACGGGACGGCAACCCTGATATTGCTTCCCTTTCTGTTTCTTGAAAATTGGGCACTCCGGCCGGCGGATTATGTCTTGCTGCCGGTCCTCGGTATCTTTTGTACGGCCCTAGCCCATGTGCTGTTCATCAAAAGTCTCGTTCATATCAAAACCCAGCTGGCAAGCATTACCGCATGCCTGGAGCCCGTTTACGGAATCATTTTCGCCTTCTTTTTACTTGGAGAAATTCCGGATGCAAGAACGATTTTAGGGGGCGGTATCATACTCGGAACCATTGCCCTGGCGACACTGAAACGACGCTCGAGTTAGAATTCAAAAAAGAATCCGGGCCCAAAGGACCCGGCTTTGGTTTGTCACTGAAAGCGGCTGTTTTAGTAAAAGCCTTACAAGTTAAAAGTGCCTAAAATGATCTTAGGTGCTCATATCTGGTTAGCGGTTAACCGGTTAGCCCGTTGTCCGGTATTTGATTGCGGGCTAACGGGCATAACAGGCCAACCGGCACAACCTTTTTTAACTTTAGTTCACTTCAAACTCTTCCAGCGATTCTTCAGGCTGACGGTGAACGCTTACCCTTACAATGCGGGACAGGCATGGCCCAGAGGACCCGGTTTTCAATGTCAAAATAAATATCCCTGAAGATCGCGTCGTTGTTAATTACCAAACCCCTTGAGAAGTCCCTTGATCTGTTCACCGACGTCTTGGGGCTCACCCTTTTGACCATCCCCCGGCAGCAATTGTTTTTGCAAATCCGGAAGGCTTTTTTCTATTTTCTGTTTGAGGATCCTTTCAAGATCCGGACGAAATTTCGGGGAAGAAAACGTGCCGGTAACCAGCACCGGCACCATCAGTCCGGAACGCTCCTGGGTGTCCCCCTGCCCCTTGAGGGTGGCAACGAACTTGGGTTCTACCCTGAAATCAAGGTTCTCGCTGACAAGATCCGCCGTTCCTGAAGCCTTCAATCGAATCAACGGTGATATGAGGGCCGTATTGGCGGTATTGACACGTCCCTGTTGGACGGTAAACGGCACATCCAGTTTACTAAACTCGGTTCGCGGCGTCCCTCCGGCCTTCTCGGCCAGACCAAAGGCGGCCTTGACGTTGTTTACCATCCCCGCCAAATCGATGCCTTTTATGGCGCCGTCTTCAAACAAGAGATTGCCGTTCCCGTTCAAGGTCCGTTTGATCTGTTTCGCATCATCCCCGGTCATGGTGAGATCGATGTTTGCCTTCAAGTTCCCTTCGAGAAAATCCTTTTTTAAAACATCCGTAAACAGCGGACTCGCCTGCACGCCGTTCAATGTCAGTTGGACATTGGTCCGCGGCACGTCTTTTTGCACACTGAAACGCCCATGCCCCGACAGATCGCCCTGGTACAGGGCCAGGGTC
>JAQYVT010000011.1 GCA_030145345.1 Desulfobacterales bacterium | reverse complement strand
CTGATGGTAAAAACAAAGGTTATCCAGGAGGAGCTCGAGACCCGTAAACTTGTGGAACGGGCCAAAGAGGTTCTCATGCGCCGACGGAAAATGAACGGAAACGATGCATTTCGATGGATCCAAAAGCGGAGTATGGACTCGCGGAAGTCCATGCGACTCGTGGCTGAAGCGGTATTGCTTTCCGAAGAATTCGAGTAAAGGTTTGATCCGAGCCCATTCGGATGTCAGGTGTCAGGTATCGAGTTTCAGGTGTCAGGTGTCGGGTGTCAGGGGAAAACGTAGAAGATTAGAAAATAAGAAAATGATTAACGAAAAACAGATAACGCCGCATCGGATTTTAACTTCATGGACCTAAATGTCTTTCAATAGGCAATTTGCCGGAGATTTTTCAATTTCAGCGCTAAACGTCGCCAGCACTTCCGACAAAGACCGTAGTTCCGCCGTCTGTGCAACCGGGATATTATCGACGCCTTTCTGCTCCAAAGCTTCAATGATCGATTTAACGGTAATAATGTTTATGTCACGGGCCGGTTGATAGGCTAATTTTTTATTCCCTTTTATCTCAGTAATTGAGAAAATTCCGCTTTCAACGAGTTCATCGAGCAGCTGCTGCACCAGTCGAATCGGAATCTCCAGGGCTTGTGATAGGCTATAAGCGGTCAACGGCATTTTCCCTTTTGAGAAAGTGGATATTACGCGATGGGCAACTTGAAGGGTTAACAATCTTTTAAATGCCGGGCTGATTTGGCGACGATCCGGCTCAAATTCATACGTATCCACATATTGATAGGCAAAAGAAATTTCTGCGCCAAAAAGGACAATCAGCCAACTCAACTGCATCCATATTAAAAATAACGGGAGTGCGGCGAAACTACCGTATATTGCATTATACTTTGCCACCCCGACCTGAAAGAGGATGTAGGCCAACTGGGCAGCTTGAAAAATGGTACCGGCAATAATGGCGGCAATTAAAGCGGCACTGAATTTCACCTTGGTGTTGGGCATTAAAATATATGAAAATATAAGAAGTATCCATACCAGACAATACGGTATTAATTTCAGCATGAAAAATATCACCGGACTGAACATTCCGATGAGTGCTACCTTTTCAGTTATTAATGCAATTCTCGTTGTTATAAATATTGTAGCACTGCTGGACATGATGATAAGCAACGGAGAAATAAGCATGATGGACAGGTAGTCACTGAATTTTCTCCCGTAAGAGCGAGGCTTTTTTACTTCCCAGATATCATTAAACGAACCTTCAATATGGCCTAACAATTTAATGATCGTCCATAAAAGAACGATAATTCCGATGCCGACGATCATTCCACCTTTTGTATTTTCAAGAAGTGAGTGTGCAAAATCAACAACGCGTATCATCACTTCTTCCTGTCCGGAGAATTTTTCCAGTAGCTGTTTCTCAAGAATTTCTTGAAAGCCGAATCCTTTGGCGATGCCGAAAGCCATGGCCACCACAGGAACAATGGAGAGTATCGAATAAAAGGTCAGCGCCGATGCCCTTAACGGACATTGGTCTTGTCCAAATCCGCGAGTTGCCAAAAGAAGAATTCGAAGTTGTTTAATGAAAAAGTATTTCATGCGTGGGAAATCTTTTTTTCGAATTCTCCAAATGTCGGTATTAATAAAATTGATCGTTTTCGCTTTTAAAGCAAGAATGTCCACCATTGATATAATCCTCCGCTGTCCAAATGATCCGTATCGGCGAGCTACTTTTTCTGGGAAAAAATCATAAAAGGCAAAAAGCGTGTCCTATAGGGAGCCCGGCGGCGATAATCTTATTGACAACCGAAACCATATCATACGGGATGAATTTCACTTGGATATTGTCTTCCGAAGTGTCCCAAATAACATATTTAGCGTGATTGTTTCCGTCCCTTGGCTGGCCCACGCTCCCGATGTTGATGATGTACTGATTTTTCCTGTTAAGGTTGACAATGCTCTGGGTCAGGGGTGTGCGGGTAATTACTTCACCGTTAAAGTCTATGATTTGAAGGTGGTGCGTATGCCCAATAAAACAAATTCTTTCTTTCATTTGTTTAAAAGTATGTTGCATCTCGTCTTCTGAAACCTGAAAAAGATAGGTGGTTGCTGAATCGGGCGGAAAGCCATGAACAAATCGGCAGTCGTGACGAATCAAGTAGGGTTTGAATCCGGAAATGAAATTGATGGTTTTGCCGGACAGTAATTCGATCGTCCGAAGAAGAGACTTGCGGGCAAGAGGATTGAACCATTGGAGATAGTCTTGATCAGTTACGGCCAGTTCGTGGTTGCCCATGACACATGGGATGTCAAGATCTTTGATCATCGTGACGACCGGGTCAGGTTCAGGACCATAACCGATGGTGTCACCCAGACAGATCACACTATCGACATTCGATCGGCCGATATCGAACAGGACCTGTTTGAGCGCTTCCAGGTTCGCATGAATATCAGATATAACCGCAACTCTCATGGGCTTGCCACCATGCCAATGAGCAGTACGACCTGAATCCGGTTTTAGATCAGGAAGCGGTTAACGGACACAAACACGACGGACCTCGGTTATATCGGTCAGCCCTTGGAATACTTTAGAAATACCGTCCTGAACCAGAGTGGTCATGCCCTCACTGGCGGCCTGAGCCAGAAGTTCCTCGGGCGTCGCCTCTTTTTTTATCATTCTTTTAATCTCCTTTGTCCCTTCCATGAGTTCATGGACCCCGAGTCTGCCTTTATACCCGGTTCCGTAACACTCATCACAGCCTCCGGCACGATAAAGGAGCGTCTCCGAGTTAAGTTCAAGTCCAGATGAGGCGAAATATTTTTTGCCGTAAATTATTTTAATTTCATCAATTTCTTCTTGGGAAGGATGGTACTCCACTCGGCATTCTTTGCATAACACTCTGGCAAGCCTCTGGGCCAGGACAGCCTGAAAGGCATCCGCAAAATTAAGCGGATTGATCCCCATATCGAGAAGACGTGAAACGGTTTCCGGGGCACTGTTGGTGTGCAGTGTCGAAAAAACCAGATGCCCGGTGAGTGATGCCTCAACGGCGATGGAGGCGGTTTCTTTGTCCCGCATCTCACCGATCATAATCACATCAGGATCGGCCCTTAAAAATGCCCGCATAACTCTTGCAAAATCGAGCCCGATCTTTGACTGGCACTGGACCTGTCTAAGGCCAAGCTGTGTGATTTCCACCGGGTCTTCCGCTGTCCAAATCTTGACCCCCGGTTTGTTGATATAACCGAGAGCCGAGTGAAGGGTGGTGGTTTTTCCTGAACCGGTGGGTCCTGCTGCCAGAAACAGCCCGGTGGGTTTGGAAATGACTTTTTTCACAATCATAAGATTTCTTTCATTCAATCCCACGTCGTCAAGTTTCATGGCACCGGCTTCGGCCAGAATCCTCAACACCGAATCTTCATATCCTCCCACAGTGGGAAGGGTGGCCACCCGGAGTTCAAAGGGTTTAATCCCTTTGCGTTTGAATTTGATTTTACCGTCTTGGGGCAGTCGTCTTTCAGCAATGTCAAGTCCGCTCATGATCTTGAGCCTTGACAGAATCGCTTTGGCGTGGGTAATCGGCACCTGTAAAAAATCCTGACAAACCCCGTCAATTCTAAATCGAATGCCCACCGTTTTGGTTAGGGGCGATGGTTCAACATGGATATCGGAGACATTTTTTCTGCTAGCCGAAATGAGGGTCTGGTCAACCAGTCGAACCACCTGACTGGAAGATTCATCAAATTCTTCGGTGACCTCTTCCTCTTCATCTTCTTCAAATTCAATATCCGGCATCATATCGAAGGTGTCAACGCCACTCCCTACAGGAGTCGTTCCAGATTCGGTCTTCTTGTCAAAGAAATGATTGATAATTTTCGTGATATCTTCTTTTATACCGACGAAATAGTTGATGTTATTGGTATATACCAGGGATGCGATATGGTCGGTTTTGATAAGATCCATTGGGTCGTCGATCAAAATATCAACGGCGCCGTTCTGCATATCCCAGTTCAGCGGGACCCAGTTATATTGAATAAGAAACGACTGTTTCAGTTTGGTTAACAGCTCGAAAGGAACGGACATATCGGGGTCAAACGCCACGAAAGGACATTTGTAGAACAAAGAAAGAGATTTGCCGATGGTTTCTATTTTTATCCTGTTCTGTTCCATGAGGATCTGGTCGACGCTTTTCTTTGTTTTTTTGGACAGGGCCAAAGCTTGTTGTAATTGACTGGTTGTAACGAGTTTGGATTCGAGGAGGTAACCGTATCTCGAATTATAAGCACGACTTTTCTGGAGCGTGTCAATCCGATCCTGCAGGCCTTCATAGTTCGGATTAATATTTTTAACGGTGTCGTAAATTTCAAGTGCAAGATCGGAGTGTCTTTGCTTTTCCATCTCTATGCCGAGCATGAAATGGATATCTACTTTCTCAGGATCACTTAATTTCTTCTCTTTAAAAATTTTTTCAACCTGATCGATAACCCTTGATGGGGGATAGAGCGAAAAAAGGCATTCCGCCAAATTGGTGATAATTTCTTTGACCGGATAGTCGTGGTCAAATAGTTTTGTATATTCTTCAACAGCCTCTTTATAAAGTCCCAATTCCTTTAACGATAAGGCACTGATAAGCGTAGCGTGAACGTTTTCATCGGAATCCCAGGATTTTTTAAGGTGGGAAAGGTCCTGCTCGGAGAGTGAAGGATCTTCTTTTTCAAGACGCCGGATACCTTCTTGCAGCAACCCAATTTTTTCGGTGATATTTTTTTTGGTTTTCGGATCGATTTCTGGAAAAACAGCAAGAATGTCTTCGTATATGCCGAGTGATTCTGAAAACAGTTCTTGAGATCTGTATGCCTCGGCTTCTCTTATTTTCAGATCGATATCTATTTTATCATTCTCATGGACATCGCTCATTTTTCAAAAACCTCCGGTCGCTCCCATTGATCCGGCGTTTACACTAATGGTTGGGCCCGTTACTCCATTGTTGAGTGAAGCTTTATTCGGGTGTAACCAGTAGTCGGTAATCAATCTGTGATGGAACAATATACGATTTTATTTTTATTAAGCGATATGATTTTTTTAAGGATCAACACGGAATCTATTCGCTGAACACTCGTTACGTGTTACTCTCAATCGAGTTTTCACTCAAATGACGTCACAGTTTATTCTGTAATGAGGCCACGGTCAAAGATATTATTTTTTTAACGGTTTCAATGACCATGGACCCCTTGGCGGCACTTGCTTCAAAAGACGGCGCCTTTAATTCACTGTTCAAGTCTTTTTCCAATGTTTCATATGACAAAAGGGGGATGTTTTGCTCAGCCAAATCCCTTTTATTATATTGGAAGACAAGGGGTATCTTGAAAATATCTTTATCAAAGATGGTCAGATTTTCTTTTAGATCCTGGAAGGACGCGATATTCAAATTTTGTCTTAGGACCATGGAGTCTGCCACAAAAACAATACCATCCGCGCCTCTTAATACCAATTTCTTGGTTGTGGCGTACTTGATCTGCCCGGGAATGGTATAAAGCTGCACCTTGATGTTGTATCCTTTGACTGTACCGATGTCTAACGGTAGGGAGTCATAAAAAAGCGTACGGTCACCATGTGTCTTTATTGATGCCAACTCCCCTTTGATGCGCTTTTTGAACTTTTTATAAATATATTCCAAGTTGCTTGTTTTTCCAGCACGCCCAGGACCATAATAGACTAATTTTACTTCTACCTCCTTTTTATCCGAATTTATCAACGCCAAAACAGTTTCCTCTCTATATTCATGAAATCTTGAAGGGAAATTCACCCCGCTTTAGGTTTTAAATCTCAAGTGTCAGTAACTTATCATTTCCATTATATTTTATCAATAAAATAATAACCCGAACCCACCGCTTTAATGTACCCCTAATAAGCCCATTTCATCGAACTGTCAATTTAAACCTTACCCCCAAACGCTTCAAAGCTATACATTTGCTATACATTAATATTTACATTGACATTTACATTTTCTGTGCTAAAGTAAAGCTCACCGTGCGTCTCCTGCTATATAGCAGGAGAACGGTGGAACACGGGGTTGTTCTGATACTTTGGTGTTACATTGGGGAGGTTTGTTCTATGCAGGCTGAACTCACTCTAAAACAGCGACGATTTCTTAGCTACCTGGATCGGGAAATTACCAGAATCGGGAGGGCGCCCAGCTTGCGGCAGGCGGCAGCTGAAATGGGCGTGAGCCATGCGGCGATATCTCAGCTTATAACAGTGCTTGAGAAAAAAGGAATTCTTAAACGCGACGGCCGTTATAGCCGTACGATCCACCTGTTGAATCGCACCCGAGAGACGGCGGGCATCATGCGCTGGCGGGAGGTGCCGATCGTGGGGGATATTGCCGCTGGATTACCATTGTACGCGCAGCAGGAATGGGGGGGTAGTGTTGTTGTTGATTCAGCCATATACCGTGGTTCAAACCTGTTTGCGCTTAAGATAAAGGGTGACTCGATGAAAGATGCTGCTATTCTGGATGGGGATCTGGTTATTTGTGAGCCGCGCCAGTTTGCCGAGAACGGCGAGATCGTCGTTGTGCTTATCCATCAGGAAGAAGCAACGGTCAAGCGTTTTTTTCGAAGGGGAAAACAGATTGAACTTCGCCCTGAAAACCCTCGTTACAAAACGGCCAATTACAATTTTGACCAGATTTTGATCCAGGGCAAGGTTGTCGGTGTCCAGAGAGGGCCGGAGGTGGTTGAGAGGCTTTAACCCGAATGTCTCACCCTAAATGAGCGTAAACAAAACGGGAAGAAAGAGGGTTTCATGAAACACATTTTGGAATTCGAATTTCCTATGTCCCGACTTGTCCAGAGTAGAGCATGCCCGCAATAATCACCCAAAAACATGGAATGCCCGAAGAATGTCAGAATTATTGAGGGAACAGGGCTTGGCGGTGGTCTGAGATGCGTGAACGTTCAATCATCCATATCAATGTGGTCGATTTTGCTGTGGCTGTGGAACGACTTTTGGATAGCCGTTTGAGAGACCGTCCGGTGATCATCGCCCATGATGCTTCCACACGATCGACAGTGTATGACATGAGTGAAGAATCGTATCAAAATGGTATCCGTAAAGGAATGGCCCTGGGACGAGCACTCTGTTATTGCCGGGATGCCGTTGTGCTGCCGCCGCATCCTGACCGTTATGAGCGGGCAATGCGTCAGCTTTTGAAACACGTGTTACCCTATTCGCCGTTGATCGAAATGACCGATCACAATGGACATCTATTCATAGATGTCACCGGGACGGGGAGACTGCTCGGCCCGCCACCTGACGTGGCATGGCGCATCAGAAAGATGGTGCGGGCCGATATGGGGTTTGACCCGATCTGGTCGGTTGCTCCCAATAAGCTGGTGGCCAAGGTGGCAACACGCATGGTCAAACCGGACGGTGAATATATCGTCGGGGCTGGCCAAGAAGCGGATTTCCTGAAACCCTTACCGATTTATTTTGTTCCCGGTATCGAAAGGGAAGACCTGAAGCGTTTTCGGGAATTCAACCTGACCCGTGTCGGTCATGTGACCAATCTGTCGATGATACAACTCAATGTTATGTTCGGCAATCGTGGCCGAAACCTGTATGATGCCCTACGGGGCATTGACCCATCGCCGGTTTTATCTGTTGATCAGAAGCAACCGATGATAAGTTTCGATTATGAATTTGGAAACGACACCAACAATGTTGCAGTGGTGAGGGGTGCATTATATCAACTCGTTGAGAAAGTCGCTATGGACCTGCGCAATCGAAGGATGACCACAAGACGAGTCAGAATTGTCCTCGACTATTCCGACGGTCGGCGGATTGCCCGACAGGCGGTCATCCATCCGGCCACGGCCAATGACTTTCGCTTATTTCCCGTTGCAAAGGCAGCCCTTGAAAGGGCCTGGACACGCCGCGTCCGGATCCGACATCTGCGTTTGATTTGTGACCGTCTGACCTACCCCCCGGCACAAATTGAGCTTTTTGCCGAATACGAACAAAAAAAAAGGGAAAGTGACAACCTGATTCTCGCCTTCGATTCAATCCGCCGTCGTTACGGATTCAATGCTATTTGTGTGGGACGAACCCGATACCAATGATTCCGCTGAGCATTCGTTCATATTATTCATTGATGTGGGGCACGTGCTCGCCGGAAAGAATCTGTGCGGGTGCAAAGCAGCGTGGTTATGGCCGCATCGCCCTTACGGATACGGACAATCTTTACGGTCTCTGGCCTTTTTTGAAGAGTTGCAAGCGTGCAAAGATTAAGCCCATCGTCGGTGCAGAGCTGACAGATCCCGTATATGGATACCGGGCCGTCTGTATAGTGGAGAACGGTCAGGGTTATCGTAATCTTTGTCGTCTGATTACGGATCGTCACACAGATGAAATGTTTGATCTGAAATCTGCCATTCCCGTCCATGCCAAAGGGCTGGTTGTTATCACGCAAACGCCTGAGCTTTTATTCGACTGGTATGAGGCCCAAGTAACCGTCGCGGCGGAAGTGCCCGCCAAGCCCAATGGAACCGCCGTTAGATTCCGGAAGATGTTCCAAGACCTGGGGATTCCGATTGTCGCCACGCCCGGGAGTTTCTTTCTCGATCCGGATGATGTCAAGGTTCACCGGATGTTACGTGCCATAGATCTGAACACGTCTCTTCCCCGATTGACCCCAAAAGATCTAGCGCCGTCCGATACATGGCTGGCGACGGCATCCGAGTATACCAAACGTTTTGCTATTTGGCCGGAGGCAATTCGAGCCGCTGAAGCCATTGCAGAACGGGTAACATTTAGCGGACCTTCCAGCGAACTCATACTACCGCCGTGGCGCAATACACAGGGAAAGAGTGCCGCGAAACTCCTTTGGGATGTCGCCTACAAAGGTGCACAAAGGCGCTATGGAAATGATCTGTCCGAAGCTGTAGCGGATCGACTGGAGCATGAACTGCGCATCATTGAGGAGATGGGGTTTTCATCGTATTTTCTTGTGGCTCAGGATATCGTGTCTCGTAGCCCGCGTATCTGTGGGCGCGGAAGCGGCGCTGCTTCGCTGGTTGCATACAGTCTGGGAATCACCAATGTCTGCCCCATAAAGCACAACCTGTATTTCGAACGCTTTCTGAACCCGGGCCGTTCAGACCCCCCGGATATCGATATCGATTTTGCCTGGGATGAAAGGGATGAGGTTCTGCATTCCGTATTAAATCAGTATGGCGCTCATGCCGCACTGGTCTGCAATCATGTTGCTTTTCAGCCGCGAATGGCCATACGGGAGGTGGCCAAAGTCTTCGGACTTTCCGCCCGTGAAATCGGCCGTGTAACCAAACGCCTGCCATGGTTCTGGCGAGCGGATCATGCAGGTGCCGACCTGTTGAAAGGGATTAAAGAACTTCCTGTGTCAAGCAATTTTGATTTTCCACAACCCTGGCCGGAGATTTTTCACATGGCTCGGCGCATCATCGGCGTTCCGCGATACATCTCCGTTCATCCAGGCGGTATGGTGATCACCCCTGAGCCGATAGATCGTTATGTTCCTGTTGAGCTTGCCCCCAAAGGTGTCCCGATTATCCAGTGGGAAAAAGACACCGCACAAGACGGCGGTCTGGTTAAAATCGATCTTCTCGGCAATCGCAGTCTGGGTGTTATCCGCGATGCCATTGCAAACCTTCAGGATAACGGCACGAATTTCGACGAGGGGTCCTGGGAACCGGAAGACGATGCAGCCACACAGGAGACTGTGGCCAAGGGGAATACCATGGGCTGTTTTTACATAGAGAGTCCGGCCATGCGTCTGCTGCAAAAGAAAACAAAGGTGGGCGATTTTAAACATTTGGTCATTCACAGCAGCATTATCCGTCCGGCGGCCAATGAATTTATTCGCGAATACGTTCGCCGTCTGCATGGTGGTGAATGGGAGCCCATTCATCCTTTACTTGAAGATGTCCTCGATGAAACCTATGGAATCATGGTTTATCAGGAAGATGTTTCCAGGACCGCTGTGGCATTGGCCGGATTTTCACATGCTGATGCCGACGGGCTTCGTAAAATTATGTCTAAAAAAGATAAGGCCCGCAAATTGGACGATTATAAAGCGCGTTTCACAGAGGGCGCACGAGCAAGGGGTGTTCGCAACGATCAGATTGAAGCTGTTTGGGACATGATGATGAGTTTCAGCGGTTATTCCTTTTGCAAACCCCACAGCGCCAGCTATGCCCGTGTCTCTTTTCAGGCAGCCTATTTGAAAACCCATTATCCGGCAGAGTTTATTGCAGCAGTCATCAGCAATCAAGGCGGCTTTTACAGTACTTTCGCTTACGTATCGGAAGCACGGCGTATGGGGTTGGAAATCTTGCCGCCGGATGTAAACAAAAGCGATCTTCGCTGGAAGGGCAGATCCGGCGCCCTGCGTGTGGGATTGTTGTCCATCAAGCATGTGGACACAGACACACGCAGACGTATTGTTGCCGGACGTATGAAAAAACCTTACAACGACATCGTCGATTTTCTTGAACGCGTACAGCCAAACGAGCATGAGGTACGTTCAATGATTCACGCAGGCGCTTTTGATTCGCTTCATCCAAAAGAAAATCGTACGTTGATGCTGTGGGAACTGATCTGCTGGCAAAAATCCAGATTAAACAGATCCGGGACAAGAGATTTGTTCAGCAACAGAATAGATGTCCTTAAACCGTCATTTCCTCCCGAGAATGAGCGAGAACGCCTCCGACAGGAATTTGCAGCCCTGGGTTTTTTGTGCCATCGACATCCAATGGTTTTGTACACGGACCCTTTAAAGAAACTCAGGATTGTCAAGGCCAAGGAATTGCCTTATTTTGTAAACCGTCATGTAAGCATTGCCGGCATGTTAATTGCCGGAAAGGTCGTACATACCAAACACGGCGAACCCATGGAGTTCCTCACTTTTGAAGACGACACCGGCCTGATCGAAACGATCTTTTTCCCCAAAGCCTACCGTCGCTTCCGTTTCATTCTATATGGAAACCGTCCCTTCATACTCCATGGCAAGGTAGAAGAAGACTTTGGGGCTGTAACCATGACCGTGAACCGGCTGGAACGCGTAAGGGATTAACCGGGGCGGCGGAAGTGATTAGAAGCCGTTTCAAAACCTACCATTCGTGGGCTTGAGCCTTTTGTAACGCGCTAAACTCGCTGTGCTAAATTTGTAGAACTCGGGCCAACGCCGTCAAACAGATACAAATTTTGTGCACCGCATCGCCAAGCGCTTTTCGAAAAAAGACTCAAAAATCACTCACCAGAAGGTTTTTAAATGGCCCATAGATATCCACCTTGACACACAAAGCTCATTTTGCCATACTTTATGATTTCAAGCGCAAATACATATCTTTATTTTTTTTATCTGCAAGAAGACGTTCGCTATGTTAAAGTACCTTTTTAAAAAAGAATCTCAGGTTGAAACGCTGCTTTATGATTATATAGAAGCATTCAAGATGACCCAGGAAAATTTTGTCAATGCCCTTAATTCCTATCTTCTCAACGGTTATTTGTGTCAGAATTTTGACTTTTATATCCAGCAGACACATAAATACGAATCCAAAGCTGACGATATTATAGAAGAAATCAACAACCTGATGTATGGCAAAGCGCTAATTCCGGAGTCACGGGGCGATGTCATGGAGCTTCTGGAGGCCATTGACAGCATTCCGCATATCTTCGAGCAAACCCTTTACATGATTCAAATCCAAAAAATAATTACCCCGAAATTCGTGATCGACAATCTGCGCGAACTGGTTCGTATTGGCCTGGAATGCTGCGATCTGATGCTGCAACAGGTTGCTGCCCTGTTAGAAAAACAGACCGACATTCGGAGTCTGATGCGCAAAATCGACACCAACGAAAGTCACTGCGACCACTATGAAAGGAAGATAAAAAACAAAATTTTTAACTCCGATATCGATCCCTTTGAAAGACTCCAACTCAAGGAACTGGTGGAAGAAATTGGTCGTATTTCGGACGAGGCCGACCGGGTTTCCAAATTGATCAATATTTTCAGTTTGAAAAGGCGCGTCTAATGTTTTCATTGTTTGGCGGAATTTTTCTCGGATGGTCTCTGGGCGCCAACGATGCGTCCAACGTATTTGGAACGGCCGTTGCCAGCAGAATGCTTAAATTCTGGACTGCCGCTCTCCTGGCGTCGGTATTCGTCATTTTAGGGGCTCTGATTTCAGGCCAAGCAGGAATTGATACCCTCCAAGGGTTGACCCGGATTGATTTGGAGCAAGCCGTGATTTCTTCGGTGGCAGCAGCAGTGGCCGTCACCTTCATGACCCTACTGAGATTGCCGGTCTCCACGTCCCAGGCGGTGGTCGGAGGGATAATCGGTATCGGTATTATAAACAAGCAGGTTAATCTGGGAGGGCTGAGCAAAGTAATGGTCTGCTGGATCGGAACACCCATCGGTGCGATGGTTGTTGCATTGTTCCTTTACAAGTTTCTGGCCCAAATCCATAATCGTCTAAACTTAAACATGTTCAAGTCGGATATATTGCTGCGCCTGTGCCTGATTATCACCGGCTCTTACGGCGCCTATGCCCTCGGCGCCAACAACGTCGCCAATGTGACCGCCGTGTTTGTTGGCGCCGGTCTGTTGAATGTATTTTCAGCCGCCATGATCGGCGGCGCGAGTATCTCGCTTGGCATTCTGACATTCAGCCGTCCGGTGATGGAAACCGTTGGAGAAAAACTCGTCAAATTGGATCCCTTCTCAGCACTGGTGGTCGTTCTGGCCCTATCGGTCACGATGCATGTATATACCCTTGTGGGTGTACCGGTTTCCTCGTCCCAGGCAGTTGTTGGCGGGGTTTTGGGGGTGGGGATCATCAAAGGCGTCAAGACCGTCAACGCGAAAACCCTCCGGCATATTCTCCTGGGCTGGTTCTTGACGCCCATGGTCTCTTGTCTACTGGCGCTCTCAATCTATTTTGCCGTTCATCTGGAGTATATTCCCTCCCGATAAAAAAGATGCACTGGAATTTTGCATTACACATAATTTTCAGTGCATCTCGATATCATTTGCTCAGGAAAACGACAGATAATTGAATGGATTGCAGATTGCTTCTAATAACCTGAAGATGCTTCACTTAATGTTACACCCTCTGAATCCATTTCTATATCTCTTCTGAGCTCTTTGCCTATTTCGATTAACTTTGCATACATATCAAAGCAGTGGGTCATCATTTTTCTGTTATCTTCATGCAAATGTTTTTCTGCTTTCTTTTTCTCTTCTTCCGCAACTTTCTCTATTTCATAGATGATGTCTTTATACCACATTTTTGACATCGGCAATTTAATGCTGTAATTTTCCCCGTCGTCATTCAAGAAAAAGTTAATCTCAACAAATGGATAATTACCGCTATAACCGATTTTCATTTCTGCCATGATTGCGCTCCTTTTTAACATTGGGTTCAAATAACACCTAAATTAATTTATCACTCCTTTGACCGTTGTCAAATAAAAATTGTTTTAGCATTTTATCCGTTTGAAAAAATGTCGGGTTCAAACAATTTCGTTCCGTCTCGGATTTCTCATCAATTTCTTGACACTTACAGAGCATTATCCTACCCTAACTGAGCGCAAAAAAAAAAGGGGAAATCAAAAAAATAATTCTTTCTATGTCCGGGAAAAATACCATGGAACTTTCATCTTTAACTGCGATCTCTCCCATTGACGGCCGTTATCGAACATCTGTTGAAAAACTAACCGTTTATTTTTCCGAGGGTGCATTGATAAAATATCGTGTGCAGGTTGAAGTGGAATATTTTATCGAATTGTGCAATCTGCCGCTGCCTCAATTGGCGGATTTTGACAAGAGCCTGTTTGAAACCTTGAGGCGAATTTATAAAAAATTTTCCCATGAAGATGCCCGACACGTCAAAGAGGTCGAAGCGGTCACCAATCATGACGTCAAGGCGGTGGAATATTTTCTAAAGGATAAATTCGACGAACTGGGGTTGCATCATGCCAAGGAATTCATTCATTTTGGCTTAACATCTCAGGATATCAACAATACCGCCATACCGTGTTCGTTGAAAGATGCCTGGAATGATGTTTTGGAAAAGCTTTTGGATGAAGTGATCGACACGTTGAATGAAAAAGCGAAACAATGGAAAGATGTCCCCATGCTGGCCCGGACCCATGGTCAGCCGGCCTCACCCACCAGCCTGGGCAAAGAAGTATATGTATTTGTTGAGCGATTGACAAAACAGAAAAAACTCTTAAAAACAATTCCGTTTTCCGCCAAATTCGGCGGCGCCACCGGAAATTTCAATGCCCATTGCGTTGCGTATCCGGACATCGACTGGATTGCATTTGGAAATCACTTTGTAAACGAAGTTCTGGGTCTTGAAAGATCAAAAGTCACCACACAGATAGAGCACTATGATCATCTGGCCGCATTTTGTGATAATATTAAAAGGATCAATACCATTCTCATCGACCTGAATCGGGATATATGGTCCTATATCTCCATGAAATATTTCAATCAGAAGATCAAAGACCGTGAGGTCGGGTCTTCAGCCATGCCCCATAAAGTCAATCCCATAGACTTTGAAAATTCAGAAGGCAACCTGGGGTTGGCCAATGCAGTCCTGGAGCATCTTTCATCAAAACTCCCGATTTCGAGACTTCAGAGAGATTTGACGGATTCCACGGTTACCCGAAATATCGGCGTGCCCCTGGCCCACACGTTGATCGGTTTTAAATCATTGCTAAAAGGACTGGACAAATTGGTTCTGAATAGAGAAGCGATCCAAAAAGACTTGCAAGAAAACTGGGTGGTTGTGGCCGAGGCCATTCAGACGATTTTGCGCAGGGAAGGGTATTCGGAGCCCTTTGAGGCGGTGAAAGCATTAACACGAACCCATACGCATATTGATCAAAAAGCCATTGAAGCGTTTATAGAACGTCTTGATATTTCGCGAACCGTTAAAGAAGAATTAAAGAAAATTACACCTGAAAATTTTACGGGCGTCTACGATTTTTAATACATCCAAGCAGTCCACGCCTAAAAAAATGAAACTCCCCGCCACAAGCGGACGGGGTATTGAAAATCATAATAAAATCATCCATTCCGCAGAAAAATAAGGTCTATAATAAAAAAATCCCCCCGTCTTCAATCATTTAAAATGAAAGGTTTCAAAGAAATAGCTTCTAATCGCCTTGGAAATTACGCATACAGATGAAAGTTTTCGACCCCATCAACACATTGCTTAAAGGAACCAACCTCATCGAAGCAAGTGCCGGTACCGGCAAGACGTATACCATTGCCGGGATTTTTTTAAGACTTATCCTCGAAGAACGGCTTGCGGCGGATCAGATACTGGTGGTGACGTTTACCAAAGCTGCCACTGAAGAGCTTAAAGAGAGAATCCGCAATAAACTCCTCACGGCAAAATCGGCCTTTTTAAACGAAGGCAACAATGATGATTTTATGGATGCGCTGGTCAAAAAATATGATAATCCGGCTTTGGCCATTCAGCTGATTCAGGATGCCATTGTCGATTTTGACAATGCTGCTATTTTTACCATACACGGTTTTTGCCAAAGGGTTTTGCATGAGAATGCTTTTGAAACTCAGAGTCTGTTCGACACAGAACTTGTGACCGATGCCATTGGCTTGTCACGAGAGGTGGTAGATGATTTCTGGAGAACGCATTTTTACAGTTTTCCAACACAATTTTTAAGCTATATCCTTAAAAAAATATCCGGACCGGAATATTTTTTAAAGCTTCTGGCCCAAAAAAGAGCAGCAGACATCCGGATTATTCCGGAACTTGAGGCACCTGATTTAGAAAGCCTTGGTGATTTTGAAAAGATTTTTAACAGGCTTAAAGCCTGCTGGCCTGCCGCACGCGATCCGCTGATGACACTATTAAAAGACCCGTCCCTTTCCGGTACAATTTACGGCAGCCTCAAATCCAAAGCACACCCAGCGGGGGTTTCAAAAAGAGACCTAACGGTTGCTTCCATGATTGCCCGAATGGATCGCTTTGTCGATGAAAAATCCATCGGTTTTCCATTGTTCAAAGGTTTTGATAAATTTACATCCACCAAAATAGAACAATCCACCCGAAAAAAATATACCTCGCCTTCACACGATTTTTTTGATGTCTGTGATGCGCTGAACATCAAAGGTGTTGCCCTTGAAGCCGAGATGGAAACCTATTGGGTGTATCTCAAAACGTTGCTTTTCAAGTTTGCACAGGCACAGCTTTTCCTTCGAAAAAAGGAGTGCAACATTCAATTCTACGACGATCTCCTGATAAAGGTAAAAAATGCCCTTGAAGATACAGGCGGAAAAAAGCTCGCAACAACAATTCGGCGGAAATATCGGGCCGCCCTTGTGGATGAGTTCCAGGATACGGATTCTATCCAGTATGAAATATTCACCCGGCTCTTTGAATCAAAAGAAAGCACCCTGTTTATGATCGGCGATCCGAAGCAGGCCATTTACAGCTTCCGAGGCGCAGACATTTTTTCTTACATGAAGGCCGCCCGGAACGTAGATTCAAAATATACCCTGATAGAAAACTGGCGTTCAACGCCCGGTTTGATAACGGCTGTAAACACGCTTTTTTCAAACTCCCATGCCCCGTTTGTCTACGATCAGATCGGATTTGAGAAGGGTACACCCGGGGGGGAAGCCGACGCCATTGGCCCCACATTTTCACCCCCTTTGGTGCTGTGGTATTTGGCGCCGAAGGCGCCATCGAGCAAACCCAAACCCCTGAGCAAAGCCGAGGCGGTTCCGGTGATAGCAAGAGCGGTTGCCGGCGAAATCTTGCGCCTTATTTCAAAGGAGAAAAACGGGCGATGCGATGCTGTTTCAGATCGTATTAAAGCAGGAGAAATTGCTGTTCTCGTTCGCACAAATCGACAGGCACAAATAATCAAGGACTGCCTTTCATCAAAGAGAATTCCATCGGTTCTCCAACATACGGGAAACATATTTCATGCCCATGAGGCCCTGGAATTGGAAAGGATTCTTTCAAGTATTTCCGAACCCGCCAACGAACGGCTGTTTAAAACCGCTCTGGCAACCGATATCATCGGTGTTCCCGGCATAGAGCTCGATTCAGCTGGGGAGAACCCCTTCTGGTTGGCGCACAGATCCGATGGGTTTAGGGAATATTTCCGATTGTGGAACCGGTACGGTTTTATCCGGATGTTTCGGACGTTGATGGTCCGGGAAAGGGCTCGGGAACGACTTCTAGGGCTTCCGGATGGTGAAAGAAGACTGACCAATCTTCTCCATTTGACAGAAATTCTCCACCAGGCGTCGGTTGATAAAAAACTTGGGATGACCGGCCTACTTAAGTGGCTGTCGGAACACAGACGGGCTTTTACGCCTGAGTCTGAAACCCATCAACTTCGCCTTGAAAGTGATGATCAAGCCGTAAAAATCATAACCATCCATAAAAGCAAAGGTCTTGAGTATCCGGTTGTGTTTTGCCCCTTTGCGTGGGACGGCTCCATGATTAAAGGCCGCGAGATTCAATTTCACAACAACGAAAACAATGAAACGCTGACGTTTGATCTCGGGTCAAAGGAAATCCGAACCCACCTGACCCAAGCCCAAAATGAACTTCTGGCGGAAAATCTGAGATTACTTTATGTGGCCCTAACACGCGCGATAAAAAGATGCTATCTCGTCTGGGGTCGATTCAATACTGCTGAAACTTCCGCCATCGCCTACCTGCTACACTATCAAGCGCAATCCGCGGATGTTCTCAAAAAAGAGGCGGTTACATCTTTAAAAACAACCGTTTCAGAAAAAAATGATGCGGATATACGAGAAGATTTAATTCGGCTTTCAAACCAATCAGATGGGGCCATAGATATTATTCCATTGCCGCTTGATAATGGCGCAAAACTCTTAACGGGGGCGGATATAAAAGAAAACATTTCTTTCAGGCGGTTTTCGGGAAAAATCGACACCTCCTGGAAAATATCGAGTTTTTCACACCTGATATCCCAGCGGGCATCGGATCAAGAACTCCCAGATCGGGACGCAGTCCATCCTCTTCAAAAACCTTTAACCGACAGGGACTTGGATCTAAGTATAAATACAGACATTTTTTCCTTTCCAAAAGGGACCCGGGCCGGAATTTTTTTCCACGATATTTTTGAACATCTTGATTTTGCGGCCGGCAATTCAGAAGATAACATCAGATTGGTCGCCGAAAAATTAGCGGCGTATGGATTTGAATCCAAATGGCAAAAACCGATATGCGCCATGATAGACAACGTTCTTTCAATACCGCTTGAAATAAGCAAAACGACGTTAAGGCTTTCTTCTGTTCAATGCAACGACAGGATAAACGAAATGGAATTTTATTTTCCATTGAAACCGGTTACGCCGAGGGGTCTCAAAAAGATATTCGAAAATTATGGCGGCATCGATCTCCAGGATGGTTTTCCAGATCGGCTTGAGACACTCAACTTCTCTTTAACAAAGGGGTTTATAAAAGGGTACATAGACATGGTTTTCTATCATAAGGGTCGTTTCTGGTTGGTGGACTGGAAATCGAACTTTTTAGGAACATGCGTGGAAGACTATGGGAAAGATGCTTTGGCGGAAATCATGAACAATGATTTTTACATTCTGCAATATCATCTTTACACCCTTTCGCTTTATCAATACCTTCAGCTACGATTTCCGGATTTTTCCTATGAAAAACACTTTGGGGGTGTCTTTTACATCTTTATAAGAGGGGTGGATCCTGTCAAAGGACCGGAATTCGGTATTTACAAAGACCTTCCCAATACAGGTCTTATTAAAGCCCTGTTGAAAGCGCTGATTCCGGGAAATTAGAAAACCAATGATTAGGATGAATAAAAATTATATAACTGATTTATATCAAAAGGGATATATAATTGATACGGACGTTTATTTTGCCAATTTTATCGCCGAGATTGATAAAAATGACGATCCGGATATTTTTCTGGCCGCAGCCCTTGTGAGCCGTGCCACCGGAAACGGAGATGTATACCTCGACCTGGGGGCTGTGGCGGAAACGTCGATCTCTTCAGAACTGAACGAAGATGCGGCGGTTAAAGGAACGGAACTTTCCGAGTGGTCAAAAAAAATAAGCCGAAGTGGGGCGGTTGGAAAACCCGGAGATTTCTGTCCCCTGATACTCGACAAAAAAAACAGACTTTACCTGTATCGATATTGGGCGTATGAAAATCATCTTTCAGACGCCATTACACGCCGTATGAGAGAAGACATCTCCAATATAGATCGAACCCTTTTAAAGGAGAGCTTAAAAAGACTTTTTCCGGAAAATGATGCGGAATCCAAATGGCTGAAGGTGGCGGCGGTGATTGCAGCGTTCAAAAAATTCTGTGTCATCACCGGAGGTCCGGGAACCGGAAAGACCTTCACCATGGCAAAAATTCTGGCACTGCTTTTAGAACTCTCTCGGAAAGACACCTTAAATATTCTACTCGCTGCACCCACCGGCAAGGCAGCGGCAAGAATCGGCGAATCGGTGAAAGCTGCAAAAAAAACACTCAACTGCGATGACCATATTATCGACGCTATACCCGATGAGGCGTATACCATTCACAGAATGCTGAAAACCATTCCGGGATCTCCTTATTTTCGCCATAACGCTGAAAATCCGCTGATTGCCGATATCGTGGTGGTGGATGAAGCATCTATGGTAGATCTTGCCCTGATGTCTAAACTCATCGCCGCTGTTCCGCATGATGCCAGACTCATACTGATCGGAGACAGGGATCAGCTAGCCTCGGTGGAGACGGGTTCTGTCATGGCCGACATCTGTGACCGGAACAATGTCCTTTCATTTTCAAGATATTTTTGCAAACAGTTCCAAGATATAACCCGGCAAAGAATCGATGTCTCAAACGAGGAACAGAAAGAAAAGCAGGGCATTTATGACGGTATGGTCGTTCTTAAAAAGAGCTATCGGTTCGAAGAGTCCAGCGGAATCGGCGAATGCAGCCGTGCCGTAAACCGCGGAAAAATTGATGACGCCATTTTTCATCTGAAAAACAATCCAGATCAAATCGGTTGGCGAGAGATTTCAGAACCCGATGCGCTGTCCAAGGCCTTGTCAGAATGGGTCATCCAAAGATATTCAGAATATCTGAATGCGGACGATCCACACAAAGCACTTGAACTTTTTAGTCGATTTAAAATACTGTGTGCGGTCAAGTTCGGTTCATTGGGTGTCAACGCCATAAACAGTCTTGCAGAAAAGATATTAAGCGAGAAAGGTCTGATAGATCCCGATAAATTTTCGATCCATCCCTGGTACAGGGGCAGACCCGTTCTGATTACCCGAAACGATTACAGCCTGGAACTTTTTAATGGAGATGTCGGCATCACCATGACCCCGCCGGATTCAAAGAGCAGGGAACTGTTTGTCTATTTTCAAGGTGTTTCCGGTGAACCCAGACGGTTTCTTCCAAACAGACTCCCGGAGCACGAAACAGCGTATGCAACGACCGTTCACAAGAGCCAGGGATCAGAATTTGACTCCGTCCTTCTGATCCTTCCCAATCGGGATTATCCTGTATTAACCCGTGAACTGCTTTACACAGGAATCACTCGCGCTAGAAAAAATATATCCATTTGGGGAACCAAAGGGATCATTAAAACAACCATATCTCGCAAAATTGAACGCACATCCGGTCTTAAAGATGCGTTGTGGGAAACAATAGAATAAAATTAAGAGGTGTTTCTATGGTAAAAACAATCATTAAAGGAACCGGTCGTTATGTTCCAAAACGTGTTGTCACCAACGATGATCTTTCCCAGTGGATGGATACGTCGGACGAATGGATACGCCAGCGTACGGGAATCGAACAACGGCACTGGGTTCCTGAAGATGGCGGGGTGGGATCCTCTGATCTCGGACTTGAAGCTTCGAAGATTGCCTTGAAGCGGGCAGGGTGGTCACCTGAAGATATCGACCTCATTATTTTCGCGACACTGAGTCCGGATATCTATTTTCCGGGTTCAGGATGTATGTTACAGCATAAACTCGGACTTGAAAACACACCTGCGCTGGATATCCGCCAGCAGTGCACCGGGTTTATATACGGCCTTACGACTGCGGACGCTTTTATTCGAAGCGGGCATGCAAACCGGATTCTTTTTGTGGGGGCCGAAATCCACAGCACGGCACTCGATATTTCCACCCGGGCACGCCATATTTCGGTAATCTTTGGGGACGGCGCCGGCGCTGTGTGTCTGGAGGGCGTTGAAACCGAGGAACCGGTTGGCGTTCTGGGTGCTACGCTTCACGCCCAGGGAGGACTTGCAGATGCCCTCATGATGGAATTGCCGTCTCACAAAATGAGCCCGTTCTTAAGCGAAGAGATGATGAAAGGAGACCGGCATTACCCGGTTATGGACGGAAGACTGATATTTAAAACCGCGGTGAAAAGACTTCCGCGGGTCACCAAAGAAGTCTTGAAAAAGGCCGACCTTTCTCTGGAAGACATCGACCTTTTCATTCCCCATCAGGCCAATCTTCGGATAAACGAAGCATTTGCAAAGACACTCAACATGCCTCCGGAAAAGGTATTCAACAATATCCAGCGTTATGGCAATACCACCGCGGCAAGCATTCCCATTGCACTGGATGAAGCCATCGAAACGGGCCGCATCGAAAATGGAAACACCGTCGCCTTCCTGGCCCTGGGTGCCGGATTGACGTGGGGAGCTGTGATCTACAGGTTTGCAGGCCCATCGTTTGGACGATCCTCGACAAATACGTAACGCGGGGCGTTGCACTCGCGTCTCCAACCCGTAAAACCGGTCACTGAACGGTTGACGCTGGGACATCCAGCCATTGGGTAACCCGTTGACCGGCATGTTGACCCCTGGATCGAACTATTCTATTCCCCGGGCTTGATGACGTCCAGTGTGAGCTTGGTGTTGACGGTTTCCGTCGAGGCCATCTCCACCGGACCGGGACTTCCGGCGCTCACCCGTACGGCGTCCAGGCCGGCGGTGGTCCTAAGGGTCTGTATAATCGCTTCTCCCCGCCGTTGAGCCAGATTTTGGAGGTCGTTGTCGGAGAGCGGCTCGCGCTTCACCAATTCCTGGAACATGGCCTGATAATAGGCGGTATCTGAACTTTCCCAACCGAAAATGGCCAGGTAGGGTTTCACGGGTTTGGCCTTCTCGCCGGTGGATGTTTCGTATTGGGACTTGAAATCGTCGGCCGCTGTTTTCCCAAGGCGAATTTCAATTAGCTTCTCCAGGGCTCTCTGGGTCTTTGCGTTGTCGAGAGCGAGGGGGGCCGGGGTTTCGTCGGGACCGGGCTTGGCGCCCATCTCCTCGGCGAGGGCACGCTGTACCCGTTCCGTACGCAACGCTTCACCGTCGACCTCGGGGTCGAAACGGCCCTGGACCACCAGCCCCAGCCGGGGCCTCTTTTCCAAGGCCTCGGACACCTTTTTTAGTTTTTTCAGCTCCGGCGGCAGCAGGCGGTCGCTGCCGGGGTTGAAGGCGATGGCATCCATCTGCTGACCCTTATCCCCCAAAAGGCCCCCCAGTGCCCTGAAGGGCGCTGTCACGATTTTAGTGATCAGGTTGACGATCGCCTGCCGGATCACATGCCCGTAACTGAATTCCGGATTGTCCACGTTGCCGCGCACCGGTACCGACACATCGATTTTGCCCTCTGCATCGCTAAGGAGTGCGATGGCAAGATCTATCGGCAGGTTGATGGCGTTTGGTGCGTCTACGCGGTCGCCGAGGGTGAACTGTTCCAGCACGACGTCATTGCCTCCGAGAAGTTCGCTGTCCTGGATTTTGTATTTCAAGTCGAGGTTCAGTGTGCCGGACGCGATTCTTCGGCCGGCAAACGTTGCGGTGTAAGGGCTGAGGGGTTTCATCTCCACGTTGAGGAAAGACACGGTGATGTCCGTGAACGTTTTGGGGGCGAAGGGACTCAAACTGCCCGCCATTGTGGCGAATCCGTATTGGTCGACCTTGCCCTCGAATTTAAGGGAGGTGCGGCGTGCCGGGTCGGAAGAGATGCCCGCGGCAGCTCCCTTGAAGTCGATCACCTGGGTGACGAAAGGCAGTACAAGGCTAAGGTCCGCAAAATCAACAACGCCGTTGTCCATTCGAACCCGTTCGATGTTCACCGGGAAAAGTGCCGGATCTGAAGATGCCTTAGGGACCGGTGGCTTATCGGTTTTCGGTGCGGTCTGGGTGTCAGCCGCCTCCGGACTTTTAAGCAATTTGGCCAAATTCACGCTGCGGTCCTCAAAAATTACAACCTTGGCGCCGGGTTCCTGGAGGCGCAATTCCTCAATATCGAGCCGGCGAGGCGAAAGCTCAAACTTCAGCCCATTGGCGGACATGGCCTTCCATTCAAGAAACCGTTCGCCGCTGACGGCTTCGCTGAGTTTGAAGCTGTCAACGCCCACCGAGCCGGTGGCGCGCAATTGGGGGCCGGATTTGGTGGAACGGCATTTCAGGCGGGTCGAAGTGGAGACGTCACCGGATTCGAGTTGAAGGACTGTGAATTTTTCCACAGCGGGCCCCAATGGTTTGAGGTTTATCCTCTTTATTTTTACGCGTACGTCGGCCGTGTCGCCGGACTGACCGAACTGACCTTTGACCGTTGCACTTCCCCCCTGGGCTACCTTGAGTTGGGCGTCAAAATCGATGGGTGTCCGTTTGTCGTTGGTGACATTCATCAACGACGTGCGGATATCTTTCAGGTCGTAGACCAGGGGAGGGGTAAAGGTGTGGTCTTGGAGCGACACCGTAAAGTCGTTCAACTCCAGGGCGTCGAGCCTGAACGACCAGGGCTTTCCCTCGGTTCGCGCCTTCTCTCCGGTTTCAATGATTTCGCGCTTAACCAGGCCGCGATCGCTGGGTGCCAGCAGTTCGACCCACCGGATTCCGCCGTCATTACTGCGCACCACGCTGGTTTCACCGCCCGTGGCCGCCATCCCCATGATGGTGAATTCACGACCTTCGATATCGATTCGGCCGTCATTCAAAGCGAGGGCATCAAGGGAGATAAGGGGCGCGGGGTCGCCGGCCTCTGATAGTGCAATCCGACTCAGGTTGACATTCAGACCGCCCACAACCGCTTTTGCCGGACCGGCGCCAACTTCCGCCGAAGCGTTCAAAAAAATATCAACCCCGCCCACGGCCAGTGCCAAAGGGTTGGTTCGGCTGCGATCCGTGAAATCGAGGGCCACGTTTTCAACGTTCACCGATTCGGCTTTCAAATGCCACGGCCGGGGGGCGGGCGTTGAATTTTCTGGAACGGATGAAATCACCTCTCCAGGTTCTTGGGGGACCACAAGCTTCTGCCAGTTTAGCCATCCTTTTTCATCCACCGATGCAGAGATTTTACCGTTTCGCACGGTGATGTTCGGAACCGAAAACTCCTGCGATGTAAGGTCGAAGCCCATTCCTGCGAGTTCAATGGTTTCCAGAGCAAGGATCGGAGAATCCTTGCCTTTTTCCGTAAGGGCAAGCCCCTTTAGTGCACACTTCGCCGCTTGCAACACCAAGAGGACGCTGCGCCCTCGATAATCGAATCGATAGCGGGTGCTGAAGTCCATCTCACCCGACGGCGCGTCGATGTTGAGTTCGTCCTGGGCAAATTCCCACGCTGTGGCCAGCTTGAAACCGTCCACGCTCAATTCTCCTTCGGAGAATATGGGCCGCAAAGAGACTTCGCCCCGCCAGCCCACGGTGCCGCCGCCGGGGAGATTGGCGCGAATGGTGTAGGGCCCTTTCCGGTCCGGAAGGGTCGATATCTCTTTAAATTCGAGGTTGAGGGGTGCAAAAATCGCAGTGGCCGGCGTCGGGTCGGAACGATCGCTGAAAGTGAAGCTGCCGTCGACGACCTCAGCATGTTGCACCACCAGCCGGGGTGGCGGACGGTCGGCGGAGGGAGGACCCTCGGACTTGGGCAGGTTATCAGAGATCGCGAGGAGATTGAGACGGCCGTCGAGCTGGATCTCTGTGTGCAGCGAAGGTTGTTCTATGCGAATGTCTGCAAAGGTCCATGCCCAACGGAAGAGGCTCGAAAGCTCGAAGTCTATGAACAAACGACCGAAGTCCAAAATAGGCCGTCCGTCCACTTCTTCGAGTACAAACCCCTTGGCATCAAAGGTGAACAGGAATGGGTTGACGCGAAGCTCCACCATGGACGCTCTTCGGGCAAGTTTTTCTTCGGCGTAATTGCCCACATAGCGTTTGAACAGCCAGGGTGTCAGGAAAAATCCGACCAGAGCGTACAGTACCACTGCCCCGACGGCGGTCAACAACCAGCGGTTAAGTAGAAACCGCCGCCAGTGTTTGGGGGACATATTGGGATCACTTTTGTCTGTGGTTGGATCAAGCATGGTTGAAAGCTCCTGTTCCGCTCATTTGTTATTAAACAGGGTATCCAAATAGAATCTGGCGATGGGGTCTGTCTCATCAAAGGAGTGATTCTCGTCTCGATTTTTGGCGGCCATCTGTTTTCGTATATCCGTGGCAAGGGTTTTGCCCAACTCAACGCCGAACTGATCAAAGGGATTAATGCCCCAGATAAACGCTTCATAAACCGTTTTGGCTTCGTAAAAGGCGAGAAGACGGCCGATGTTTTCAGGTGAAAGTTCCTTTAAAAGAAGGGTTGATGAGGGTCTGTTTCCGGAAAAAGATTTCGCGGGATTCGAATCTTCTTTTCCTGTGGCAAGGGCAGCCGGTTGTGCGATGAGATTCGCCCATAGCTCCTGATGATTGGTGACCCCTTTGGATCGATGTGGATACTGATTGTAATGGGGATGAATGACTCCGATAAAGTCGATGGGGAAGGGTTTTCCCTGATGTGCCAGCTGAAAGAATGAATGCTGGGCATTGGTTCCGGGTTCTCCAAAAACGATGGTACCTGTGGCATCATCCAGCCGGTCGCCGTCTTTTGTGACCAATTTGCCGCTACTCTCCATGCTCAGCTGCTGGATATGAGGGGCCAGCTTGGAAAGGGGCGAGGCATAGGGAATGATGGCCTGGGCCGGATATCCCAAAAAATTATTGTTCCATATTGAGATAAGGGCAGCAACCAGGGGAATGTTTTCCCTATCCGGTGCGTTCTGGGAATGCAGATCCATCTCTTGAGCACCTTTCAAAAACCGCTCAAACCGTTCATACCCGAGATAAAGGCTCAAGGGGACCCCGCCGACCGCTGAGGTAACACTGTATCTTCCGCCGATGAAATCGAACATATGAAAGGATGCAAGGACCGGATTTTTGGGATCGTCTCCGGGAGATCCCTTGCTGGTAACCGTTAGAAAATGTTTGGCAGGATCGAGGCCTTTGTCTTTAATATAAGTTCGGACTTGATGAGCATTGGCCATGGTTTCAGCCGTGGTATAACTTTTCGAGATGACGACCCAAAGAGTTGTTTCAACATCTATGATGGCGGCAATTTTACCGAAATTATGGATATCCACGTTGGAGAGGAACATAATCTCGATTTTTTTATCCGCCAGAAAATAGAGTGCATTGGCAACAAATTCCGTGCCCAGATAAGATCCGCCGATCCCGATAACCACCACCTGTCTGAAGGGTTTTCCGGTGGATCCGGTGATCTTTTCGTTATGAATTTGAGCGACAAATTGTCTGATTTCATTTCGAACGTTGCGTATTTCAGGCATTACATCTTTTCCATCGACAACAACAGGATGACCTGAAAAATTTCTTGCCGCTGTGTGAAGGGCCGGCCGGTTTTCCGTTGTGTTCATCTTTTCTCCATGGACCATGGCTGAAAACTGCTCTTTTAGACGGCGGTCCTCAGCCAGTTCTAATAAAAGATCCATGGCCTTTTCATCGAGCCTCTGTCGTGAAAAGTCATAGAAAATACCGGCGGCTTTTAAGGAGAATTTTGAAACTCGGTCATGACTTTCGAGAAGATATTTCAAATGGTTCTCAGGGCGATTCATGACCTCAGCGTGTCGGGTCAGCGCTTTCCAGACTGGATTTTTACTTTGTTTAAAGTTGGTCATACAGTCCCCCTTCCGTTGAACAGAACCCCCGTTAATGACCCGAATTATAAATGGACTAAATTAAATCTAAACTGATCGGTTTCAGGTTCCGGGTTCAAAGTTCAAGGGTTACAACCGATTGAAACTGCTAAAAACATTGATCAAAATCCTGAATACCTGCCATAACCTATTGGGTGAAAGCACGATGAAGCCGGTATCAAATAAATGCGAGCTGTTTGAGGTTTTTCCAACCCGGAACCCTGAACCGCTCAACCTAAATTTAAAACAAGAGATCAACTTCGCTTCGAGCACGACACGGTTTCTGATAAAACGGTGTGTATTTTGTCGAGCGTGTTGCATTCATCGATGCACACAGGGATGTCCTTTTTTCTTGCACAGTTTTTACAAGGGCTTTTTGTAAGATAACCGATTTCAAAATCGAACCTGTATTTAAATTTTTTTGGGAGTGAATGTTTCATAAATTGTGGAATCATGGTTTTAAAATAACATAACGACGTTGTCATCACAAGGAAAACTCATGGGTCAATCATGCTGGGTTTTCGTTAAAAAGGTTTGATATTCATACATCCTGGCGATTGCTTTGACCGCTCGCTCCGGTGTCTCGAAAAATACGCCTTTATATTGACCGCCCTTGACCCGATAGAGGGTATTATCTTTTTCATCGGTCAACAGGCTGACACCGATGATCGGCTTTTGGTATTTTTCCATTAGCATTACAATATGTTCGATATACTTCGTCTCAAACTCAGCGAGGGCTTTGTTCATGGATTCAACGAATTCAGGGGAATACGCGGGGTCTGCCTTAAGCACCGAATCCCCCAGGTTTTTCACCATGATTCTACGGCCTAAAATACCCAGGTTGATTATCGCGTCACAGCCATCCCATTTTGCAAGTTCTTCCATTGCAATCATCGGGAGACGGGTGTCGTTCTCACCCACAAGGTCTACGGGGTTCGACTTGCTCCAGTATGACGGAAGCAATGTGTCGAGCCTATCCACGATTTCAGAGGACAATTCCGGAACTTTTAACCCGTATTCCGAGCAGAGGTCTGCGGTAACAACACCCCAGCCACCACCCAGCGTCATAATGGCCGTGCGATTTCCCCGGGGCAACGGCAGGGATGAAAATGAAGCGGACAGGTCGAGGAGATCCATGGACTGGTCGACTTTCACGATGCCGGTTTGGCGGCATACGGCATTGAAAACCTTTGTGTCTGAAGCCATGGCGCCGGTGTGACTTGCTGCAGCCCTATACCCGGCCTTGCTCTGACCGCCTTTTAATAGAACAATCGGCTTCTTTTTCCCCAATCTGCGGGCGCTCTCAAAGAAACGACGACCGTTTTTGACACTTTCTATATACAGCATCACGGTATGGGTCGATTTATCGAGTTCAAAGGCATCCATGTAATCCTCGATGGTAATCATCGATTCGTTTCCGGAGCCGCAAAAACCCCGTATCCCAATACCCTGTTTTTCGGCAAACGCCAGCAATTGCATCCCCATATTCCCGGATTGGGCCACCACAGCGGTAGAACCCGGTCTCGGCCGGACGTTACTGCCGGTGCAGAATAGATTGATATGGGGGTTGCAAATTCCCATGGTATTGGGACCCAGCACCAGTATTCCGGCTTGTCTCGCCTGTTTTACAAGGGCCTCTTCCAATTTTTTTCCTGTTGTACCGGTTTCTCCGAACCCCGATGTTATTAGAAGCATATTCCGGATACCTTTTTCTTCAAACTGGGGAATCAGATCCATAACTTTTGATGCCGGCACCGTCACCACCGCCAAGTCGACATCTCCGGGAATTTCGGCAACCGATGGATAGACCTGTCGTCCTGCAATGGTACCCCCTCTTGGGTTTACAGGATATATTTCTCCTTTAAATCCGCCGCTGATGGTGGAAGTCAGGAGTATATGACCCCACTTGCCCAGTTTGCCCGAGGCCCCCACAAAAGCGATGGGTTTTGGATGAAAAAAATATCCCAAGGAAGCGGGATCGATGGGCGGCAAGTATTCCTTGTTTCTCGGTGCGTTATCCATGACGATCAGGGCATCGAGCGCCAGGGCGTCGCCGGTCGGTGTGATCAGCAATGGATTGATATCAATTTCAGCAATGTCAGGATGCTCCATTCCGATTCGGGAAAGACCCAGCAGTGTTCTGATAAGTTGGCTCCGATCCGCTGCCTTTTCACCCCTGAAATTTCCAAGAAGTGATTTTGCTTTGATTTCATCGAGCATCTCGGCAGCATCGGTTTCGGTTAAGGGTGCAAGTCGGAGTGAAATATCAGAAAGAATTTCGGTAAAAATTCCGCCCAGTCCAAACATGACCACAGGACCAAAATGCGCATCCTGAAAGAGACCTGAAACAAACTCTCTTTTGCCCGGAACCTGGGGCTGAACCAAAAGGCCTTCAAGCTCATGACCTGCTTCAGCAGTGATGGATTGGGCGGCCTTGATAACCGCTTGAGGATCCCTGAGATTCAAATGAACCAGATTTCGTTCGGTTTTATGGAGCAGGGTAGACCCAAGTCCCTTGAGAACCACCGGATATCCGATTTCATCGGCGGCATCCACGGCGTCACTTTGGGTTAAAACAGTCATTTCATTGACAACTGGAATACCGTATTCCTTAAGGAGCTGTTTTGATTCATGTTCGTTAAGGGGGATTTTCTCTTTAGGTTTTTCTTGCTCCAATACCGCACGGTTGTTCATTTGGTTATGCTCCAATCCCAAACAATTTTTGCACAGATGGCCGATTTGATTGCGTCTGTTTATGGTGTTTAGCGGCGGGGCTTGTGTTCTTTTTTACCTTCAAGAATCGCCCGCACACGATTTCGCTCGGCTTTTAATTTGCGAAGCTGATCTTTGATTTTTTCGTGTTTTTCAAAAGGTGCGTTCTTAAACTGTTTCTCAACTTTCTCAACCTCTTGAAGCAGGCGGTATAGCTCTTGTGCTATCATTCGAATCGGCATGGCATGTCTCGGTTCCCAGGGTGTATTATGCATTAAAATTGAAAAACCATATTTCACCCGATCAGAATCATCAATATTTTTTTTCATGCTTTGCATAGATTTATATTTTTGTGAATTTTATTTTGTGGTATATGGTCACTCTCAAGGCTCACCTGGATCCAACGGAACCGATTTTATTTACAACAGAAAGCGAAAAAATTAATCTTAATGATTTTTCCAACATACGCCAACTATTGTCAACATGGTGTATGTTGCGGTTAATGGAGAAATTTGCGGGGAACCATGCGCGTCGGTATGGGATATGATGTTCATCGATTGGTTAAAGGGCGGAAACTCGTTCTGGGCGGGGTCGTGATCCCTTTTGAAAAAGGGTTGCTCGGACATTCGGACGCCGATGTACTCGTTCATGCTGTGTGTGACGCACTTTTAGGCGCGGCTGGACTCGATGACATCGGCGTGCACTTTCCGGACACGAATCCTGAGTTCAAAGATATTTCGAGTATAAAGATTCTCGAGAGAACCTATCGTTTGGTCAGGGAAAGAAACTTTAAAATCGTGAACTTGGATTCAACCGTGTTCGCTGATGCGCCAAAAATTTCTTCATATAAAGAAACAATGAAAAAAAATATTGCCCAAGCAATTGAAATTAACCCGGATCGTGTTAATGTTAAGGCCACGACATTCGAAGGCCTTGGAATGATCGGAAAAGGAGAGGGGATTGGCGCCGTATGTGTCGCGCTGATCGATTAGATATTCACTGGACAAGCTTTAACTTAAATTGAGCGCTTTTTGATTCGATCTGCACCAATTTCTTGCGTATCAAAGGTCTTTGAAATTCCTCGACATATCCAAGGGTATGCACCCCAAGGGCATTTCCTGTGGGGTACCTGGGGATTTCGCAAATCTTGGTGCATCAAGATTTTGGCACATTTTTTCCCCAAAAATCACTCAACTTGGGTTTTAACAAAACGGATGATGAAATATGGCACTTCGCATATTCAATACATTGAACAGCAAAAAAGAACTTTTTGAACCTTTAGAGGCCGGGAAGGTACATATGTATGTCTGCGGCCCGACGGTATATGACGCCTGTCATATCGGACATGCACGGTCTGTGGTGGTGTTTGATGTGATTGCACGGTATCTGAAAGCAAAAGGGTATGATGTTACGTATGTTAGAAACTTCACGGATGTCGACGACAAAATTATCCACAAAGCAAAACAATTGGGCATCGATCCAAAGGCGGTTGCCGAGAGATTCATCGAAGAATTTTATCAAGACATGGATGCCTTGAATGTCCAGCGGGCCACCATCGAACCGAAAGCCACGGACCACATTGCCCAGATCGTTGGATTTATTGAAAAGTTAATCTTAAAGGGTTTTGCATACCCGATCAACGGGGATGTCTATTATTCTGTTGAAAAGTTCAAGAAATATGGAAAACTTTCCGGCCGCAAACTGGAGGATATGGAAGCCGGAGCCCGAATCGATATTGACGAAAGAAAGCAAAATCCTTTTGATTTTGCCCTATGGAAGTCCGCCAAGCCCGGAGAGCCGGCCTGGGACAGTCCCTGGGGTCCGGGGAGACCCGGGTGGCATATAGAATGCTCGGCCATGAGCAGCGAATATCTGGGAGAAACCTTCGATATCCATGGCGGCGGTAAAGACCTCTGCTTTCCCCATCATGAAAATGAAATCGCCCAATCCGAGAGCCTTTACGAGAAGCCGTTTGTCCGCTACTGGGTACACAATGGCTTTGTAAATATCAACCAAGAAAAAATGTCGAAATCCTTGGGCAATTTTCTGATGATAAAAGATGTGTTGAAATCGTATCATCCTGAAGCTGTGCGGCTTTTTCTGCTGTCAAATCATTACCGGAGTCCCATCGACTTCACCGACAAGGCCATGGATGAATCTTCCAAAGGGCTCGATAAGATTTATGTACTTCTTGAGCGGATTGAAAAAAAGGTGGGGCCCGTTTTAGTCCAGGACGTTGAACCCGGTATCTGCTGGAAGCATTTTTGTGACGCAATGGATGACGATTTTAATTCAGCTCGCGGTATCGGTATTATTTTTGATACCGTTCGGAGTCTCAATCGTTTGCTGGACCGGCATGAAAACAGCCTGTCTTCGGAAGTCACGCAAACATTACAATCCGGACTGGCGGACATTCGAAGAACAGGGGACATGCTCGGGATGTTTCTTGAAGACCCCACACGATATTTTGATAACAAACAGACCCGGGTTCTCGAACAAAAATCCATCGATCCCGCTGTTGTTGCTGAAATGGTCGAACAGAGAGAGGTTGCCAGAAAAGCTAAAAATTGGGAAACGGCCGATCAGATCAGAAAAGAGCTTTTGGATATGGGTATTATTTTAGAAGACCGGGCCGATGGCCCGGTTTGGAAGATTAATCAATAATAACTCAAGTTTCGCACCCGATGTTTTTGAAAGGCGATATGCTTGTGAAAAGCGGGATTTAACGGACACGATCAAAATCAACATTTTTTGGTTTTAATAACACATTTAATTCAAAAGCTTATCATATCTAACCCCATGTCTTCGTTTAAGTTGTTCTCGGAATTTATCCCTAAAGGTGACCAAACCAAAGCCATTGACACCTTGACCCAAAGAATCTTATCGGGCAAGAAGCATCATGTTCTTTTGGGCGTCACAGGATCCGGCAAAACATTTACCATGGCAAATGTTATCGCAAAGATCGGGAAACCGACGCTGGTCATCGCTCCGAATAAAACACTCGCCGCTCAACTTTACAGCGAATTCAGGTCGCTCTTTCCCGAGAATGCAGTAGAATATTTTGTCAGCTACTACGATTACTATCAGCCCGAAGCCTATATTCCTTCGAGCGATACCTATATCCAGAAGGACTCATCCATCAATGAGATGATCGACAAGCTCCGTCATTCGGCCACTCGGTCGGTACTCTCCCGCAGAGACGCGATTGTTGTCGCCAGTGTGTCCTGCATCTTCGGACTCGGCGCACCTGAGGAGTATCTGTCCATGCGCGTTGATATGGAAAAAAACATGAAGATCACCCGTGACAAACTCCTTGCCGATCTGGTTGCCATTCATTACGAAAGAAATGATTTTGATTTTTACAGAGGTGTTTTTCGGGTGAGGGGCGACCGGGTTGAAATCTTTCCGTCCTATGAAGAAAGCAAGGCCCTTCGCATCGATTTTTTTGGGGATGAAATTGAAGCCATTTCTGAGATCGATCCCTTAAGAGGTATTCTCAAAAAACACTTGGATCGTGTCACCATATACCCGGCCAGCCATTTCGTAACTCAAAAAAGTATTCTCCAAAACGCCGCTAAAACCATCACTGCAGAATTGAAACAGAGGATCGATTATTTCAGGGCGAATAACAAGCTGATTGAAGCCCAGAGAATCGAAGAGAGAACAGACTTTGACCTTGAGATGATGCAAGAACTGGGGTATTGTAACGGGATCGAAAATTATTCCCGCCATTTAACCCAAAGGGCTCCCGGAGAGCCCCCCCCCACGCTTTTGGATTATTTTCCGAAAGAGTTCCTGATCGTTATTGACGAAAGTCATATCTCAATACCCCAGCTTCGCGCCATGTACAAAGGAGACAGGTCCCGCAAAAAAACCCTTGTCGAATATGGATTTAGACTGCCGTCGGCTCTGGATAACCGGCCGTTGACATTCGAGGAGTTCAATTCAAAAATATCACGGGTCGTATATGTTTCGGCCACGCCTTCTGACCATGAAATTGAAACGGCGAAAAATGAACTTGTCGAGCAGATTGTTCGACCCACGGGACTCCTTGATCCCCGAATAGATGTGAGGTCAGCGGAAAACCAGGTCGACGATCTGTTTGAAGAAATTCAAAACCGTCAGAAAAGGAATGAAAGGGTTCTGGTAACCACCCTGACAAAGCGTATGGCCGAAGATCTTACCGAATACTATTCGGATTTGGGCATACAGGTTCGATACCTTCATTCCGACATCCGTACCCTCGAAAGAATGGATATCATCCACGATTTAAGGCGGGGAAAGTTCGATGTGCTCATCGGCATCAATCTGCTTCGGGAAGGACTCGATATTCCAGAAGTCTCTCTGGTTGCCATACTCGATGCAGACAAGGAAGGTTTTCTGCGTTCGACCCGGTCGCTGGTCCAGACCTGCGGTCGAGCTTCGAGAAATGTCAACGGGCAGGTTATCATGTATGCAGATTCCGTGACCCCATCGATGAGACAGGCCGTTGACGAAACAAACCGGCGGCGGAACATTCAAGAAATCTACAACAAAAAACATTCAATTGTTCCGGAAAGCATAGAGAAAAAAATTACTTCCGTCTTTGAATCGATGTATGAGATCAATGATAAGCCTTCAGACAGGGTGTCGGAAGCTGTTGCTCAATATGATTCGATAGACGATCTTGATGATATCATTAAAAATCTGAAAAAAGAAATGAAGGCGGCGGCAGACGAACTTGAATTCGAAAGGGCTGCGGAGCTAAGGGATCAGATTGAGGCCATCGAGAAAATGATTGTTTTTGAACTGTAGACAACAACCAATATTAAACATAGGTTGAGCGGTTCAGGGTTCAACGTTCCGGTTTGGAAAAACCTCAAACAGTTCGCATCAATGTGATACCGGCTTCATCGTGGTTTCAAAATCGTTCCACCCAATAGGTTATGGCAGGCATTCCGGATTTCGATCAATATTTTGGTCAGTTTCAATCGGTTGTAACCCTTGAACTTTGAACCCAGAACCGATCCGTTTAGATTAAAACAAGTTTTGAAAAATGTCGAAAAAGAGAATGACAAGCGAACTGCGGCCGACCCTGGAAGGTTTGGCAACAGACATCCACGATAAATTGTCCGGAATTACCTCTGCCCCCGGCGTCTATCTCATGAAAGACGCCCAAGGAACCGTGATATATGTGGGCAAAGCACGAAACCTGAAAAAACGGTTGGCGTCATACTTTAAAAAATCATTGCGTGGCAACACGTTAAAAATGGACATTAAAACAGAAATTTTAATTCAAAAAATATCGGACTTTGAGACCATTATAACCGGGAGTGAGAAAGAAGCGCTGATTCTCGAATCGAATCTTATCAAACGGTACCGCCCGCGCTATAACGTTATTTTAAAAGACGACAAACGATACCCCTCGTTACGCCTTGACATAAAAAATCCCTATCCCAACCTTAAAGTCGTTAGAAAAATCAAAAAAGACGGGGGCCTCTATTTTGGTCCCTTTGCGTCTTCAGCGGCTGTTCAAAAAACACTCAAAATCATCCATAAAACTTTCAAACTCCGAAAATGTAAAACAGAATACTTTAAAAACAGGTCGCGGCCGTGTCTTAACTTTCAAATGGATGCCTGCCTTGCACCTTGCTGCCTCGATGTCGACAAACAGACGTACACCGAAACGGTCAATGAGGTGATCCAGTTTTTGAAAGGAAAAACTCCTGATCTGGTTCAACAAATAAAACAGAAAATGACGGCAGCTGCTGAGATTCAGGATTATGAACAGGCGGCGGTTCTGAGGGACAAAATGTTCGCCCTCGAGCAGACACTCGAAACACAGATGGCGGTTACCAATGATTTCATAGACCGGGATGTGATCGGCCTTGCCCGGTCTGATGGCGCCGCTCTGATCACACTCCTTTTTATCCGAAACGGATTTTTTCTTGGGATACGGGATTTTAAATTTTCAGAAACAATGTCCACCGATAATGAAATGACCGGTGCTTTTGTTCGACAGTATTATGAAAAAGCCCCTTTTGTGCCCAAAGAAATTCTTGTCCCATCCCTTCCTGAAGACACATTGCTGCTCGAAGAATTGCTCACCGATATCAAAGGCCGGCGGGTAAGAATTTTAGCCCCCAAAAGGGGTGAAAAAGTCCGCCTTGTTCAACGGGCATCTCAGAATGCGGAAGACAGTTTGAAGGCGCATAAGGCTTTGATTGCAAACGACGTGGACCTTCTTTCCCGTCTCCAGCAGCAACTGAGGATGGACCGAACACCTTGGCGGATCGAGTGTTTTGATATCTCCAACATTTCAGGAAAATCTGCGGTTGCAGGGATGGTTGTTTTTGAAAAGGGAAAACCCAATAAAACATTATATCGAAAATACAAACTCCAGGGTACCGGCATGCCGGACGACTATGCCTATATGGCAGAAGTCCTGAAAAGAAGGTACGGCAAGGGTAAAAAATCGAAACCCTATCCGGACATGCTGATGGTCGACGGCGGTAAAGGACAGCTCAATGTTGCGGTGGCGGTAATAAAATCCTTGAGACTTGAACCAAATTTTCAAATTATCAGTATTGCTAAAAAAAATGAAAAAAAGGGGGAAACCCAAGATAAAATCTTTAAACCCGGGCAGACCAATCCCGTAAATTTAGGCAGGAGAGGGGACCTCCTCCTGTTTTTAGAAAAAATTAGGGATGAAACCCATCATTTTGCCATTTCTTTTCACCGTAAGCATCGCAGGAAGACATTTGTGCACTCGGCGCTGGATTCAATTCCAGGCATTGGGAAAAAGAGAAAGAAAACACTTTTAACACATTTCAAAAGCATTAAAAAAATCCGGACAGCAACATTAGAAGAGCTCTGCGCGCTGCCTGGATTTAATCGAAAAACAGCCGAAAATATTAAACGGACGTTAAAATAGACCCTATAAAATCGTGTCGCGCAACCCCCTTTTGTTCACGGGTTACTTGAAGCCCTTTCCATACCGCCCATCGGTGGGCTTGAGCCTTTTTTAAAGCCCCGCCTAAGTTCGCTGCGCCAAAAATCATCGCAAATGGGTTCAATGCACCTTCAGGAAATCCAATCAATGTCGAGTGGCTTTCAACCCCATTGGCATCAATGGATTCAAATTAAACATTGGACGCGTCATTCATCCCAAACCGCTTCATTTTCCTCCAGAGCGAGACCCGGTCAATACCCATTATTTTGGCTGCTTTGGTTTTATTCCCCTCACATTTGTCGAGTACCCATTTAATGTAGTTTTTCTCCTGCGTCTCCAGTGTCGGCATCTCTGAATCCATCCGGCGGTAGGTTTCAACCGAAAGATTGCTGATATATTCCGGCAGATCGTCGACGGTTATTTCCGGGCCTTTCGCCAGGGCCACGGCCCGTTCAATAACATTTTCCAGTTCTCTGATATTCCCAGGCCAGCTGTATTGACGGAGCAATTCCATGGATTCTTTTTGAATATTTTGAACATTTGGGTTCATGGTTTTATTTTTTTGAGAAAGGAAGTGGTGTGCCAGAAGCGGTATGTCACCATGTCGATCGGTGAGAGAGGGAAGTTTTATGGCAATGACATTTAATCGGTAAAACAGATCCTGACGGAAATTGCCGTTGTCCACATCTTCTTTGAGATCGCGATGGGTGGCGGCGATGAAGCGCACATCCACGGGAACGGAGGTTTCGCCGCCCACCGGCAAAACCTCTTTTTCCTGAATGACGCGCAGCAGCTTCACCTGCATACTCAGGGGCATGTCCCCGATTTCATCCAGAAACACCGTTCCGCCGTCAGCCACTTTGATCAATCCAGCCTTTGCCTTTGTAGCACCGGTAAATGAATCCTTTTCATGACCGAACAGCTCATTGGCCATCAACTCTTCCGCAAACGAACCGCAGTTAAAGGCAATGAATTCTTTTTCCGAACGGGAACTCAGCTGATGGATAGATCGAGCGACCAACTCCTTGCCGGTTCCGCTTTCACCAAGGACCAGGACATTGATGTCCGAAGGGGCAATCTGATGAATGGTTTTCTGAATATCCATTATGACCGCGCTCTGTCCGACAATGTCGGAAATCTTTCGCTGCTTTTTGAGCGTTTCTTTCAGTTTAATGTTTTCAAGCCGAAGCCGTCGTTTTAAAAGCGCCTCTTTGGTAATCTGGCGAACTTCTCCGATTTTATAGGGTTTGGCGATATAATAGTATGCGCCGTCATGCATGGCCTGAACCGACGTTTCAATGGTGGCATAGCCGGTAATCATAATGACTTCCGTGTAAGGCTGAAGCGCTTTGGTCTTGTGTAAAACCTGCATGCCGTCGACTTTTTCCATTTTCAGATCGGTGATCACCAGGTCGAAGCTCTTTGAGTGAAGCAAATCGATGGCTTTGCTCCCGTCGGCTACGGAAACGACATCGTAACCGGTTTTCATCAGAATATGCTCGAGATTCTTACGTGCAATGTCCTCGTCTTCAACAATAAGAATAATCTCATTATTTTTTTCCACAATGATCTTCCTATAATTCCAGTTGCCCAGGCTGATGGAATGGTAAAGAACAGGTAAATGTCGTTCCTTTTCCGACTTCGCTGGAAACGGATATATTGCCGCTATGTTGTTCCATGATACCGTAAATGATGGAAAGTCCCAGCCCTGACCCTTTGCCGACTTCTTTTGTGGTGAAAAAAGGGTCAAAAATCTTTGTGATGATATTTTGGGGAATCCCTTCACCGGTGTCTATCACCTGAAAAGAAAATCCATCTTTCTCCAATTCGTTATAGGCACGGATGGTAATTTCTCCACCGTCTTTAATAGCATGGACGGCATTTGTAATAAGATTGATGATAACGCTTCTAATACGCAGACCAACAGTGGCCTGTATGTTATCCGGCACCTCCACTTTAAGACGTATATTATTCGGAATCTCCGATTTGACATGTTTAATTGCACTGTTAACCAGATCCAGAAAATATACCTGTTTTAGGGTCAGAGTCCTTTCTCTGGCGAATTCCAATAGCGAACGAACGATGTCCTTTCCCCTTTCCACTTCTTTTTCGGCACCGATCAACAGTTCTTTTTTAAATTCCAGATCTTCTTCTTCTATTTCTTCAATGAGAATTTGAATCGATGTGGATATATTGTTGAGGGGATTGTTCAATTCATGGGCCACCCCGGAGGTCAGTCTCCCCAATGAAGCCAGCTTCTGAGCCTGTATAAGTTGTTTGCTCCGTTTGTTCAGCTCATCTATCATGTTATTGAGGCTGACCACCAGTGATTCAAATTCATCCCCGGTTTTTATTTCCGGTATATTCTCAAAATCTCCACTGGCGATTTTGGTAATGGCGTTCTCGATGGTCTTTAATGGGCGATTGACATTAAAGATCAAAAAAAGTGCAATCGAAACCGAAAGGATAAATACAGGTATCAGGGCCAAAAAATGAATGGTCTGTGATTTTCCGATCAGGTCCCGTGTAAATTCACTCTCCTTTTTTACGATTTTTTCAAGTTCACTGGTGAGAATTCTTCCCTGCTTTCGGATTAACTCAATGGTGTCCGGAGGGGTCACCAAATGTCCTTGTTCCTGTTGTTCTATAAGATCTGCAAGAGATTCCTTGTATGTCACAAGTTCGGTAATCCTTTGATCGAGATTTTTGGCCAGGGTGTACCTTCCGTATTCTTTCAATATATTACGAAGGATATCCTCAGCCTGACGGATGTAGTCCAGGGCCTCAGCAATATTTTTTCTGTCAAAGGATAAAAAATAGTTTTTTTCATACCGGCGGGCTTCCAGGATGGCATTAAAAAGATCGTATTTTCTCTCAATGATCTGGATCTTCTGATTGAGAATATACTGGCTATAATAACTGCGCGCCCATATCAGTGCACTAAGACCGATAAATATAGCAAAAGCGAGAAAAATCTTCCCTCTGATACTGATTTTCATATCACCGTCATGAATTGATTAGAATTTCAATAATTTGAAAAATCATCATTTACAGTTTAAATTTAGACATCTATCTCAACATTACTTGAATATCGAATGCAGAACAAGAATTTTCGCATAATGAAGGTTGGTTCGTCATTAATCGGCTTCAGAATTCATTAAAATACCCCGGCACCTTAAACTATTTTAATGTTTTTTCTTGCGTATGCCAAATACAAGATTATTGAATTCCATAAAAGAAATAGAGTATGGTCAACTCCACCGCTAAAAAGAGGGCGGTCATCACAACACCCGCCTTGGCATAGTCTACGGTTCGATACCCCCCGGGCCTCATAATGAGCGCATTGACCTGATGTGTCGGCAAGACAAATGTGTTGGACGCGGACAACCCCACAACCAGTGCGGCCATTCGCGGATCACCGCCGGCCATGACCGCCATGTTCATGCACAACGGAACCAGCAAAACCGTTGCACCCACATTGGAAATCACCAGGGTGAAAAAAGAGGTCATAACACCCACCGCCGCCAGGAGTACAATGGGAGAAGGATGGCCCAGCAACCCCAATACGAATTGGGCGATAAAAGCAGCAGTTCCGGTTTTTTCAAAGGCCATACCTAAAGGAATCAGTCCGGCCAAGAGGAAAACCGTCATCCAGTCCACAGCGCGATACGCTTCATCCACCGAGAGCACACCGGTAATGATCATGCCGAGGGCTCCGGACATGAGGGCCACCGAAAGCTGAATTTTAAAAACGATAATCTGCATTAATGCGATAGCAAGCCAGATCACCGCCAGCTTGGCCTTTTCAGGGCGCATGATTTCTCCTTCCAGGGCCGTGGCAAAGGTGAGCGCGCGTGGCTGAGGCTGATTTCTTAAAATATGAAATTTCTCCCAAGGTCCTTGAAGTAACAGGGTGTCGCCCATTTGGAGCCGGATATGGGTTAAATTGCTGTAAATTATTTTATTACCGGTAAACAGCGCCACCGGATTTACACCGTACAATTCTTTAAAATTAAGCTGGCTCATGGTTTTTCCGATCAATTCAGACCGGGGAGAAACCACCGTTTCCGCCATACCGGCATTAATCACGGCAAGGCTCTCTCCGAAAATATCCAGGCCGTCTTTAACTTCCCATCCGTATTCTTCGGCCAGCATATGAACCATTTTTATTTGCCCGATAACGGCAATGTCATCGCCCGGAGAAATCGTATCGCTGCTTTTCGGCACAAACGTTTTTTCATTTTCCGACGTAAAGCTTATGGCCACCAGGGTCACCAGGAACTTGGGTCTGATGCCCAGCTCCTCCAGGCTTTTCGGGCCATCATAATTATCGGGAATATGGATTTCAAATGTATGTTCAAGTCCCTCATAGGCTTCCATCAACACCGCCGTAACGCCTTTTTCCGCTTCACCTTCTGCGGCCGGAAGGACAAATTTGCCGAAAAGGATAAAATAGACGATAGCACTGGCAAGAAGGCAGATGCCAATGGGGGTTTGGGTGAAAAGACCGAAGGGCGCCAGCTTTTTCCCGCCAAGAACCATCAAATCATTTAACAGAATCGTGGGACTGGCACCCACCAGCGTGATGGTTCCGCCGATAATGGCACAGAACCCCATGGGCATCAGAATACGGGACACCGGCACCCCCATTCTTTTGCCGATCCGCTGGGCAGCCGGCAGGAATAGGGCCGCGGCGCCGATGTTCTGCATCATGCTCGAAATTATGCCTACGGTGCCGGATATCAGGGTAATCACTTTCTTTTCGCTGTTTCCCGCCAGTTTGACGATGGGTCCGGACACTTTGTTCATCACGCCGGTTTTGTCAAGACCGGCGCCGATGATAATCACTGCCATGATGGAGACGACGGCGTTACTGCTCAACCCGAGAAATGCTTCTTTGGGTGTTACCAAACCGATAAGGGGAAGCAAAACCATCATGATGATCCCCACAACATCAACGCGAACCCATTCAAAAATAAACAGAACGATTGCAAAACCAAGTACGATCATGGTCAAAATCATTTCAGGTGTCATTGCTAAAATATTCCTTTCTGTTCCTCGTGTACTCGCATGGTCCATAAAATTGCCTGGTTATCAACCTGTCATTCCTTTTTATTTTTTCTAAACTTAAAACATAACCCAAAAGCAACAGCGACCAGCACCAGGCCGAAAATAAAATGTGTATCCATATCTCCCTCCATTCTAAGTTATTAAAACATCCGTTATCAGGGTGTTAGAATATTTTGCCACATGAACCAGCATCATTCGTGCCAACTTCACCAATCGTAATATATCTTATTGACATTGTTGGAAAAAAATAGATTTAGAGCATTGACAAAATGCATAAACCCGGTGTTGCAAAATGCAATACATTTAAAACCTAAACCTTGAAGTGCAATTAATACATTCAGTTATGTGGTGTTGCAGAAAAGAAAAGGGTGTTGCAGATTGTAATATCCTGCGGTGAGACAAGCGGTAAAAAAAGAAAATCCGGCCTTTTCACAAAGGCCGGATTTCGGATGATATGCGGTCTACGGACTTGGGTTTTCTGATGATTCGTCATCCATCAGCGGCTATTGCCGGCAATTTTGGATCATAAAAAACCGGCACCATGACTACTAAAATGGCCCCTTACACCATGGAATAAACGAAAAGATTGGTGCGGAGTCGTTCACCTTCTTCTATTCTGCTTTCACTACGATCCTCCACCGTTTCCGAAACCACAAAAGCGATATCCCTGTGTTCTTTGGTGATGGATTCCAGCGCCTCTTCCGGCTCGCTGAACATCACGATGTGGTCAAAATGGATCCCTTTTTCAGCAGCAGCTTCCTGAAATAAAGCGGCATTTTTTTCAGACATGCTCTTGAATTCTTCACAGACCTGATTGTGAGAAGACGAAAAGAGCTTGAATGTTTCGCAGGACAAAGGAGCAGTATTGAAGGCCAGAATATCATAGGACATCCGCTGCGCCATTTCCAGAGCATAGTCGATGATTTCCTTTGAAAAAGTGCTTTCTCTGCCCATAACCAGTAGTTTTGTGGGTACTTGCTCTTCTTTTTGTTCCGCCATTGTCTCCATGGCATATTCGGATTCGCCGGCTTCGGCAAAGGTGATCGCCTCCTGATACTTTTCCATTTTATTACCGGCTCTACTTAACTTCTGTTTGATTCTTCCAAAAATTCCAGCCATTTTCTATCTCCTTCTCTGTTCTCTTTATTTTTTTCTATTGGTTTCTATGTGTGAACCGTGACCAGGGGAACGGATAATCCTTTTGTTATTTTTGCGAGTTCATTTTTCTTTTTTGAATTGCTGGCGTTTTGATCGGCACCTTGATCAGAAACATCGTAGATGGTCAAAACAACGTTCCGATGGTCGTTTACGTAATTGACAATCTCCTTTTCGGGATTCCCCGACTTGATCGAAAAATGACAATGAACGCCTGCTTCTTCGGATTCCTGCAAAAGACGTCTGATTTCCTTTGAGGCCTCGGCCATGATATCCAAAGCGGTCCCATGTTCACCGGCTTCGGCAAAGGTGGCCGCCACCATGGACCCTTCCACAAATTTTCTCGCGAGCAAGCCTTTCTTTCGGATTTTTTTTCTATATTCTCGATAATACTGTGGCCTGATAATCTGAAATATGCTCAACTCCGCCCTGATTCGCATGCAAAGTGCAACCGCGTAGCGAAATGTCTTTCGGTCGGGTGTCATACCGTCTATGGCCAATAAGACTTTTTTCATTTTTATCCCCTCTTACCCATCGGCCCGGTTAAATGCGCATCTGCGGTCGGGTCTCTTCGCTACGTCGAATATGGGCATCGACCCTTTTCCGGCTGTCCCTTTCCGGTCGGTCATGTAAGACATCGAGCGCAAGCCCATGTTCATTGGCTTGGGCAAAGGTAATTGCCACCATCAATCTGTCGAAAGTCTCTTTGAATTTAAACATGGCTGAATCCCTCCTTTGTGCGATTTGTTTGTTGCCTTTGACCATTGATAGAGCAACTCCTGTGCCAATAATGCCAAATTAACGCTATGATATTGATAATATTGTTTAAATATCACAGATGGTGTGAGGCCGAAATTGTGAAAGAATAGTTACAATTTGCAATGCTTCTTTGAGGAGCTAAAATAATATCTTTTTATATTAATATGTTATATTGTATTGCAAAAAAAGAACGCCTCGTTGCAGATTGTAACGTCAAAAGATTACTTGCGTCCTTCCAAGAAAAAATGATTGCGTGCCGGAGTTGAATCTGTTTTTATAACTTCAATTCATCGAAATAATAATGGAATCCTATGATGCGCATATTTAAAAAAGAAAAAGGACAAATAAAGGAACTGCCATCGGAGCTTGAGGAATTAAAAGAAGAAGTTCAAAAAGCCAAGATGTCCGTACCGGTGGAAAAAGTCGCGGTTAAAGAAATAGAGCGACTGACCAAAACGTCGCCCTCAAGTGCTGAATATACCATCGGCATCAACTATATCGATTATCTGGTGAGTCTCCCCTGGAACAAAATGACGGATGACAATCTCGATATTAAACGGGCCGAGTCGATTCTCAATGAAGATCATTTTGGACTGGCCAAAATAAAAGACCGGATTCTGGAGCATCTTTCCGTCAGAGTATTAAAGATGTCAAGCCAGCACAAAATACTGGTGGTGGATGATGAAAAAATTACCCGCCAGAATCTCGAGCATGTTTTTAAAAAAGAAGGCTATCATGTCAATACCGCTTCCAACGGATCAGAAGCCTTGAAATTTTTGGAAAAAAGCGCCTTCGATGTTATTGTCACGGATCTTAAAATGGGCAAAGTTGATGGGATGGCGGTTCTTGAAAAAGCCAAAAACGTTAATCCAAGTACCGAAGTGATTATCATCACCGGATACGCCACGGTGTCTACGGCCATTGAAGCCATGAAAAAGGGATCGTACCATTATCTGACGAAACCGTTAAAGCTCGATGAAATCCGATCAACCATTCAGAAAGCACTCTATAAGAAAAAGGTTCGTCTGGAGCCCAAAGGCCCGGTGCTCTGTTTTGCCGGACCGCCGGGGACCGGAAAAACATCTTTGGGAATGTCCATTGCCAGGGGTTTGGAACGAAAATTCGTCCGCATATCATTGGCCGGAATGAAAGACGAGGCAGAGATAAGGGGACATCGCAAAAGCTATGTGGGTGCGTTGCCCGGGAGGATCATTCAGGAAATTCGCCGTACGGAAACGAAAAATCCGGTGATTATGCTCGATGAAATCGATAAAATCGGCAGAGACTTTAAAGGAGATCCCGCCGCAGCACTGCTGGAGGTCCTCGATCCCGAACAGAATACGCATTTTGTGGACCATTATCTGGATGTTCCGTTTGACCTGTCTCGCGTGATGTTCATCGCCACTGCAAATGCCCTGGATTTGATTCCCGGACCGCTTCTGGACCGGCTGGAGGTGATTACCCTGCTGGGGTATACGGAAGAAGAAAAAGAAAAAATCGCGACGCACTATTTAATACCCAAAGAAATCGAAGAAGCCGGACTTTCCGACACCCCCCCTGTTTTTACTTCAGAGGCAATCCACAAGATCATCAGAGAATACACCCGGGAAGCAGGTTTGAGAAATCTTAAGCGTCAGATCGCTTCCATTTGCCGCAAAATCGCCCGTGAAACCTTGCGCAAGAAAAAAACAGGCCCGGCAACCATGATCACTCCTGAAATGGTAGAGAACCTCCTGGGGCCCAGAAAGTTTTATTTTGAAGTCGCTGAAGCACAAGAACGAATCGGTGTAACCACCGGGCTGGCATGGACCGAGGCGGGCGGGCAGATTATATTCATCGAAGCCGCAAAAATGAAGGGGAAGGGGAATCTCATTTTAACCGGTTCATTGGGTGATGTGATGAAAGAATCCGCTCAGGCAGCCATGAGCTATATCCGCAGCCATGCCAAGTTAATAAATATTTCTGAAAACATATTCGAAGCGCACGACATCCATATTCACGTGCCAGCAGGCGCTATCCCCAAAGACGGCCCGTCAGCTGGCCTGACCATCGCCGTTGCGCTGATTTCTTTGCTGACGGAGCGTCCCTGCAAAAGGGACGTCGCACTGACAGGTGAATTGACTTTAAGCGGCAGAATTCTTCCTGTGGGCGGCGTAAAAGAAAAAGTTCTTGCAGCTCACAGGGCTGGGGTAAAATCGGTGGTTTTTCCTGCCAAAAACGAAGCCGACATCAAAGATATTGCTGAAGATGTTAAAAAAGATTTGAATATTATCACCATTGACGAATTGGCGGAGGTCATAGACCTGGTTTTAAAATAAACCGAAGGACCGAACCTCGGGGGCTGCACCTCAAACCCAGGAGCAAAAAAAAGGTAGGTGTTCAGGGGGTGCGCTCCCCCTGAACACGTGAAAAAAAAGAGAGCGGTCAACCCGTTAAATGGCCTGACCGCTCCCCAAAAAGAGATGATGTTGTTTGTCTCAAAAGTGCTAAAGACACAGACCCAACGCCTCGACTTCGGGCAAGTGTCATGATGTAAAGGCGAATTGAATCGTAAAAATGGTTACGACAGTTTTTTCAAAAATTCCTTAAGTTCTCTCACCGCATCGGCTGATTTTTCAAGTGCGGCCTTCTCTTCGGCTGTAAGGGTAATTTCAATAACCTCCTCAACACCGTTTGCACCCAATTTCACCGGAACACCGATGAAAAGATCGTTAAACCCATATTCACCTTCAAGGTAGGCCGCGCAGGGCAGGATTTTCTTTTTGTCTTTGAGAATCGATTCCGCCATTTCGACGGCTGCAGAAGCCGGTGCATAAAAGGCGCTCCCTGTTTTGAGAAGTCCGACAATCTCAGCGCCGCCAGTGGCGGTTCTTTCCACCAGTGCGTCGATTCTTTCCTTTGGAAGCAGTTCAGTAATGGGAATCCCGGCGACAGTGGAATAACGGGGTAACGGCACCATGGTATCGCCATGTCCGCCAAGGACAAATGCCGTGGTATTTTCAACGGAAACATTTAGTTCCATTGCAATAAAAGTTCTGAATCTTGCTGAATCGAGCACCCCGGCCATACCGATGACCCTGTTTTTGGGGAAGCCGCTGGTTTCATACGCAACATGACACATGGCATCAAGGGGATTGCTGACAATAATAAGTACAGCATCCGGAGACTGTTCCGCCACCTGTTGGGTGACATTTTTCATAATTCCTGCATTGGTGCTCAAGAGGTCATCCCGGCTCATACCGGGTTTTCTGGGTATCCCGGCGGTAATAATAACAATATCCGAGTTGGCTGATGCTGCATAATCGTTTGAACCGGTTGGGTGGGCATCGTGTTTTTCAATGGGTGCTGCCTCAGCAAGATCCAGAGCTTTACCTTGGGGTAGACCGTCAATAATATCCACCAAAACGACATCGCATAATTCTTTTTCTGCAAGCCTTTGTGCTGCAGTAGCGCCTACATTGCCGGCTCCGACAACGGTTACTTTTTTGTCCATATCACTCTCCTTCTGCTATTTTTATGGATTAATATTTTTCAACGTTGAAATTCTGCTGCGGGGCTCCTAGTTTTTTGCATTCATTTGGGATGCCCCCTGTTGAGGCGTGCCCCTCAAATTCGATTATAAAACAATTTTGATAACACAAAACCGTTTGTTGTCAACCTATTTATATGTCGATCTATTCCGCTTGTTGTTGACACAATCTATTGAAACAGGATAAAAAGTTTAAAAAAAGTCGAAAGTTGCCATGAATATCGCAAAGCAAATTAAAACACTGTTACAGGAAGCTGAGTTGTATCGTTCTCAGGGATTATTGGACGAGGCGTTGGTGAAATACCACCATGCAGAAGACCTGATACGAAGGCATGAACAACTCAAGAACAGATTAAACCTGATTGACGCTGTTTCAAAAAAAATTCGACGCCTAAAAGATGAAATTCAGCGCATCGAAAATGCGCCCAAAAAACCTGAAGTTTCAACCAAAATTCAAGACCTGATCAAAAAACTGTTCACGTTCACGCCGAACCTGAACGAGGACGCAAGAGCCCTTGAAGGCGCCGTCGCATTGGCAAAGTTCGGCCAGTTTAAAAGAGCGATATTAGAATTTAAAGCGTTGTTGAAAAGAGATTCGCTCCGGGTCGCTGCAGCTAAGAATATCATAAGATGCCATATGGCCCTTTCTTCAGTGGATGACGCCGTTGCTGAATATGAGCAATGGCTCTCGGATAATATTTTTCTTCCAAATCAGCAGCAAAGACTTTGGATTTTTTTTGAAAATGTGCTGAACAAAGAGGGCATCGATAAAATCCTTCCCCAGGCCAAAATGTTCCCACATGACGTTAAGGATCAGACATATGAGGATGATCGATTAAAAATTGAAGAAGTTAAAATTGAAGACGAAGAAGATCTCGACATCAATTCAATCGGAATAACCTTTGAAAGGGGGTCTCTAAAAGAGCAGATATTTGAATTTAAAGTAAGGTTCCAGTTAGGAAAGGTCCTCAGCCTGCTGATTTCAGGCAGGGAAAAAGATCTGATCGAAAATTTTAAAGTCGGAACGACGATCAATGATGTTCAGTATTATTCGAATATTGCTTTCTTCAATGGCTCAGGTCTGATTACGGCGGTAAAGAAAATTAAAATCGGCCCGTTGCGGGGAGATTATTGTGTGGATATTGAGGCCGCAATAAGTTAAGGCACATGCTTAGCAGGGGGTGAGATACTTTAACCGGTATTTGAAGCGACGCATTGCAGAAGAAAGGCCTTGAAAAATTTGAGTAAATTTGGTAAAATAGCATTTTTAAAGACATACTGCGCGGGCTTAACATATACTTAATTTTATAGGTGGAGCTGATCATCAATGGCTATTTTTAATTTTAAAAAAAGGGAGATCGAGTGCAAAATTGTCTATTACGGGCCTGGAAGATGCGGCAAAACAACCAATATGGAATACATTTTTAAGACCTTCAAGAAACAGGTCGTCGGTGAGATGGTCTCGATTGATACTGAAGGGGATCGGACCCTTTTTTTTGATTTCCTTCCCATTGGACTAGGGAAGATAAAAGGCTTTGATATAAAAGTTCAAGTGTATACCGTTCCCGGCCAGGTTCAATACCGATCTACCAGAAAACTGGTTTTAAAAGGCGTTGACGGTGTTATTTTTGTCGCCGATTCACTGGCGGTCAGACGCGAAAAAAACATGGTCTCCTTGAAAGACCTGCAACATAATTTAAAAGAATATGGCCTTAACATTTTTAAAATCCCGCTTGTTATGCAGCATAACAAGCGGGACCTCGCTGGACAGGGCTTCCCGATTATGTCCGTTGAACAGATGGAGAAGGATTTAAACAGACAGCTCAAAGTCCCTTCTTTTCCAGCCAGTGCAATTATTGGCCAGGGCGTTGGGGCAACTTTAAAGGAATGCCTGAAGTTAACATTGGTATCATTTAGAAAAAATTTACAATTAGGACGTTAGATAGTATAAATGGGTGATTTTGTTCTAGCCGGTAATATGGACTTTCTGAGTTTGGGCGATGTTCTGCAACTCCTCGGCTCAAATTCAAGTACCGGTATTTTGCGCATTCGGAGTAAATATGCTCAGGAACCGGGTTTAATATATTTCATCAATGGCAATCCTGTTAATGCGTTGGCAGGACCCTTGAGCGGCCTTGATGCTGTTAACGCACTTTTTGGTTGGGTGGATGGCGAATTTGAATTCAGTGAAGAAGATATTCGCCGCAAAAATGTTATTAAAAAGAGCCGGATGCAAATTATTCTTGACTGTTTAAGCATGCTGGATGACGGACAGATAGAACGATTGGGCCCTGTATCATTCCCCGCTAAGAAAAAAAGTTCTTCAAAAAAAGAATCGACACTGCCCATTATAAAAGGGCCGCTTATCGATTATTCGTATGTGGTCGATGAAGAAGAGGCTCGTGCCGGCAACAAGATCGTCGCCCAAGGAAAACATGGCGGCTGGTTATGGGTAATACTTGAAGGTGTGGCAGAAATTATCAGGGAAACGCCTCAGGGCCCTTTAAAAATACTCAGAATCGGTGAAGGTGCATTTATCGGGAGCATTGCTTCATTTTTATTGTTGGAAGGAACTGTTCGAAGCGCTGCAATTCGTGCAGTGGATAATGTTCAGTTGGGCGTACTCGACTCGCGGCGTCTATCCATCGACTTTTTGAGAATGTCCAACCCCTTTAGAAGCCTTGCAATCAGTCTTGACAAGCGGTTAAAACAGGTCACCGATATGGCGGTTAACATCCACCTGAAAAAGATTCGTATCGAAGACTATATTAACGGTAAAAATCAGTTAATTACACAGGGTGACAGCGAAACGGATTTATATCAAATCACGGAAGGGGAAGCCCATATTGTCCGACACACTGAAAACGGTTATGTGCCATTGGCGAATCTTCATTCCGGAGATTTTTTCGGCAATGTCTCGTTTCTTGATTTAGGGCAAGAACCTTATCAAGCTTCGGTCTTCGCCTCAGAGGATCTCAAAGTAAACAAAATTGACCCTGAGATTCTGCAGAAAGAGCACAATCGCCTTTCATCTACATTTAAAAATTTTATAGAACACCTTGCAACGTGCGTATCGGTCACCACCATGCTAGCTTGTGAATTCCATAAAAAAACCGGTGAGAAAGAACCGTAAAAATAATGTTTTTAATACCCGTAAAATCAATTTTTTACAAAACCGTATTGGGTGAATACCATGACGACAAAAGAAAGAAGACATCATCCAAGAATCAGTGCCCTCAATTTGATATCATATAATTGTATCGATGAAACTGAGCAAATTGTGGCACAGGGGATGGGAAGGACTTTAAATGTCAGTGAAGGCGGAATTTTGCTTGAAACGCACAGTCCCATCGACCCCCAAAATGCCATCGCGCTGGCCATAGGTCTTGAAGATGAACTGATCAACATTAAAGGAAAGATTGTTTTCTCCATGGCCGGCAAAGATGAAAAGTTTGAAGCCGGAATCGAATTCTTTGAAATGCAGGATTCGACACTCGATATTTTAAAAAAATTTATCAAAGCATTTTCAGAACAATAACATCTGATGAAGATGGTGGGAGGTATATCCGACGCCCATTTTGAAGTGCTTTTCAAATTAATGAAAAGGATGTTTTCAGACGAGGAACCGCTTGCCGTGTATGGCAACATGAACCGTTATGGCCTCCTTACTCAAGCGTAACCGACAAAGGAAATCATAGTTGTGCTGGTTATCGCAAAGGATAAAGAATCATGCTGCAGACTGTCATTGAGACCGATTTTGAAGAATTGAATTTAATCAAAAGGGGCAAAGTCCGGGACATATATGATCTCGGAGATACACTGTTAATGGTGGCAACGGATCGAATATCTGCGTTTGATGTGGTGATGCCGGACCCCATCCCTGAAAAAGGAAAAATTTTAACTCAAATTTCCCTTTTCTGGTTTCAAATAATGGAATCTCTTTTGCCCAATCATGTCATTTCCAGTAACGTGGACAACTATCCGGACATTTGCAAGCCGTATGCAGAAATTCTGCGTGGAAGGAGCATGCTGGTTAAAAAAGCAGCGCCCTTGCCGATTGAATGTATTGTAAGAGGATATATATCCGGATCCGGATGGAATGACTACCGGGCTTCCGGACGCATATGCGGCATAAAGCTCCCCAAAAACCTGAAAGAATCTGACAAACTTCCCGAACCTATTTTTACGCCTTCAACCAAGGCGGAAACGGGGCTTCATGATATTAACATAAACTTCGACGAGACCGTCAAAAAAATTGGAAAACATCTGGCCGATCAGGTTAGAGCACTTAGTCTTGAAATCTACAGCAAAGGCGCTGATCTGGCCTATAAAAAGGGAATCATCATTGCGGATACAAAATTCGAGTTTGGCCTTTTCGAAGACAAATTAATCCTTATTGATGAAGTAATGACGCCGGATTCATCCAGGTTCTGGCCGAAATCGTCCTATCAACCCGGGGGATCCCAAAAGAGCTTCGACAAGCAATATCTTCGTGATTACCTTATTTCCATCAACTGGAACAAAACACCGCCGGCACCATCACTTCCCAAAGACGTGATCGCAAATACTCACGATAAATATCTTGAAGCATTCAATCGGCTTGCCGAATCGAACCATGCGCTTTAAAGAAAAAATTGTCAAACTGTCCGAGGTCGACACAAGCGATCATTCCTTTCGCATAACAACCCAAGAGACGGTCGATAATTTAATGGACTCTGTCAGGCATGTGGGGGTGTTGAATCTTCCGTTGTTGTTAGAGAAAAAATCGAGGTACATTATTCTATGCGGTTTTAGAAGAATTGAAGCCTGCCGCCGACTGGACCGACTTGATGTTAAAGCCAGGATACTCGATTCCGATACAAAAAAACTTGAATGCGCTAGATATGCCGTCACGGACAACGCCTTTCAAAGACCGCTTAATCTGATTGAAAAATCAAGATCGATTCGGATGCTTTCCAACTTTTATACGGACCATCGTCGGCTATCCAAAGAAATGTCGCTTTTGGGCGTACCCTGCCATGAATCCATAATAAAAAGAATCAAAGATATATGTTGCTTTTCGAAGCCGCTTCAGAACAGCATACTTTCCGAAAGCATTTCCCTGGCCATGGCCTTGGAACTCCATAAAATGTCAGAAGATGTTGAAGACGGTTTTGTAAAGCTTTTTAATGTTCTTAAATTGAGTGTCAATAAGCAGAGAGAAATTGTTACGCTGATCAAAGAAATTGCCTTGCGGGAAGACATCCCTGTGGCACAGGTTCTGGACGGGCAATATCTGCAAAGGATATTGAACGATGAAGATCTTGATAAAAATCAAAAAACCCGAGAGATACGGACATATTTAAAACAGCGGCGCTTCCCCGCTATAACGCGCGCTGAACGAATGTTTGAAGAACATCGGCAAAGCCTGAAACTTGGAACCGGGATAAAACTGATTCCCCCGAAAAATTTTGAAAGTCCCACCTATTTTCTAACGTTCTCTTTTAAAGATTTAAATGACCTCAAAGATCTTAAGAAAATCTTTGATCCACTCATCGAGAACCCTTCCCTTAAAAAAATCCTGAGGTGATCGCATACCACATATAGTGTACAATTTGTTTGTAAGACACTATATATTGTTATATCGATCTTAATCGTGTTATTTTTTAAAATTAATGCCCGATTTGAGAAAAAGGAAGGTTGATATGATATTTAATTTAATATCATATGGTTATAATAGAATTGCCTTTGAAATACTGGATTTTCGAACCCAAGCACCATAAAAAAAGAATATATTTTCTTGACTAAATAAAACGCACCATTTATATAGGGCTTAATTAAATAAATATGGTTCAATATATTATGGGAATTAAGGAAAGGAAAGAGCGAGAAAAAGGACGGCGGCGCCAGCAAATAATGGTTGCCGCAAAAAGGGTTTTTTCCAACAAGAGCTTTAACAAGGCAACCATGGAAGATATCGCCAAGGAGGCTGAACTTAGCCCAGGTACGATTTATCTATATTTCAAGAATAAAGAAGAGTTGTTCGCCTCTCTCTCCCTTAGAATCCTCCACTATATGAACATTCGGTTGGAACATGTACATAACGAAAAATATGAAGGACCTCAACAAAAATTAACCGCGCTCAAAGAAGCGCTATATGAAGTCTACGAATTTGATCCGCTGGTCCTGATTAACATGTTCCATCTTCAATCCAGCGAAACCCTAAAAAATTTATCGCCCCATCTGCTTTCGGATATTAAGGAGTTGTCCAGAAATTCATTCAGGTCAATGGCCAAAGTATTTGAAGAGGGAATGGAGAAAGGCGTTTATATTGAAAGGCACCCGGTGGCCCTGGCCGATGTTGTGTGGGCTCTGTTTTCAGGCGTTGTGCTCTGGGAAGAAAGCAAAAGATTGATCGACAGTAAAAAAGATTTTTTGAAACCGACCCTTGAAATTGCTTTTGAAATTTTCAGTCGAGGGATAGAAGTCAACCCTGAATCTTTAAACTAAAGTTTGCTGGAACTGAACAGATACGATCCAGGCGTTAAAACAGTTCGGTTTATTTTAACCAAACTGTACGACCCTGCGGCGTTTATTAACATTTAACCGGAAAAGGGGGTGATACCGAAGATCTGCTGTGAAGAAGGGAAGGGCGCTGATTTGTTTTAAATTGCCGCACCATCAGCTAATTTTCCTCTTTTCCAATGACTATGGTTTATTTTAACCGGAAATCTTGAGAATTTTTTATCAGGTGGCCAAGCGGTGACCGGCTTCTCACAATGACATTTTAATCAGGATTATCAGAGAATGTCCGCTCAAACTTGCCTCAGAGACTCCGGTTATTAACCAAAAGTTTCTAACCTTAAGGAGGTGTATTAATGCCAAAGTATGCCAAAGGATATAATCAGCCAGTAGATGCGATTCCCGGACGAGGATGGGCCGTAATTTTAGCAGGTACAACCATCAACTTATGTCTGGGATGCCTGTACGCCTGGTCAGTCTGGCTCAAATATTTAACCGACGATGTTTACATGAAGGCCCACGGCTGGGCAGGGGCTCTCTCCGCAGAGCAGGCCTCCAACCCGAAATCAATGTGTATTATCATCTTTGCGCTGCTCATGATTCCGGGCGGAAAGATCCAGGATAAGTATGGTCCCACAGTCGCCGGTAGCATCAGCGCGGTCTGCATGGGACTTGGAATGCTCATCGCAGGTATGGCCCATTCCTATGCCGGAATCCTCTGGGGATTCGGTGTCGGCGGCGGTATCGCCATGGGCATCGGTTATGCCGCTCCCGTTCCCGCAACACGAAGATGGGTCGGTCCCCATCAAGTGGGTGTCATGATTGGTATTACGGTGGCGGGTTACGGTGGTGCTGCGTTCTATGTGGCGCCGCTCATCAAATGGCTTATCTTAAGCTATTCCCTCTCTGCATCATTTGTAGTGCTGGGTGTTGCTTACCTGGTCGTTATCGGCATTGCCGCCCAAATACTGGCATGGCCTGAAGAGGGCTATGTGCCGCCTCAACCGCCTGAGACGGCAGCAACCAAAGCTGCTGCCGCATCTGTGACTGACTGGAAGGCAGGAGAAATGCTTGGGACGTGGCAGTTTTACGCGTTGGTGGTCCTGTTTTGCTTGAACACCCAAGCGGGCCTTCTCATCATCGGCCACGCCGCTAAAATTGTAAAACCCTTCCTGGAGCAAGGATTTATACTGGTTGCTGCCGGCGGTTTTATGAACGCTGCGGGACGGGTCGGGACCGGCAAATATTCGGACATCATCGGAAGGGACAAGGCG
>JAQYVT010000103.1 GCA_030145345.1 Desulfobacterales bacterium | reverse complement strand
CTCTTATTGTGGGTTATCATGATAATCTGGGATTTTTCTCCGATAATTTGTAAAAGATCGTTAAATCGGAAAACATTGGTATCGTCGAGGGATGCATCGATTTCGTCCATGAGACAGAAATATGCCGGTTTTATTAAAAAGATGGAGAAGATCAAAGCGATGGCGGAAAGGGCCTTTTCGCCGCCGGAAAGGAGGCTCATTCGGGTCAGTTTTTTTCCAGGCGGGTGTATCATAAACTCTACGCCGGTTTCAAGGGGATCCCCTGGTTCCGTCAGGACGAGTCGGGCCGATCCCCCTTCGAACAGACGGGGGAATACTTCCTCCAACTTTTTGTTGATCATATCGAACGTGGTAAGAAATCGCTCTTTGGATATCCTGTTTATTCTACGGATGACCTTGTGAAGGTCTAGGACCGCTTTTTCGAGATCATCCCGTTGTTCATTAAGAAAATCAAAGCGCTCTTTAAGCTGTTCATACTCCTTTATGGCACCGAGATTAACGTCATCGATGTTTGCAATTTTTTTCCTGAGCCGGTTGAGTTCGCTTTCATGGTTATCTGTGGATAAATTCGTGTCGATGGCGGTGACGTCAAATTCGGATTTAAGCACGGCCAGGGGCGCGTGATAACTTTCTTGCAAATGATTTGCAAGATTTTCCCGTTTGATGTGTCGCTGGGATTGCTCGAGCTCGAGCAGGCGTGTTTTCTGAAGGGTTTCTTCACGTTCGTTTTGTATCACCGATATGAAATCGGCACTTTCTTTTAGTTTTGCATCGATTTCATGATAATCCGCTTCATCATTTTCAAGTGCTTGCTCGAGTCGTTTCATATCCGAATACCGGTCGGAAAGCTTCTGTTTTAATTCTTTGATTTTTTCTTTTAAACCGGCTTTCTTCTGTTGTTTAAGGGTAAGGTCTCTGGACAGCTGTTCGGTTCTGTTTATTCCATCATTTTGGAATTCTTTGAGCCGCCTTAAACTGTTATTGCTGTTTTCCAGTTTGGCATTCAATGCTGTCAGGTTTAACTTGAGATCCATAATTTTCTGATTGAACGCTTCCAGTTCAGATGAAACAACGCTGATTCGTTCCAGTTTTTCCGAGACGAGAACCTGTGCATTTTTAACTTGCGCTTTGACCTCGGCCACCGCCGTATTGTATTTTGACACTTCTTCATCAATATCGCTCTCTTCACCCAGAAGCTGCTCGTGTTCCAGGCGGACGATTTCAAGATGGCGGAGGGCGTTTTTAAGATCTTCGGTGGCCTTGTAAAGGTCCTTTTCTGCTTCGACTTCATTCTGGGCCGCATTATTTTTGGATTCTTGAAATTTTTGCAGCGTGCTTTCGATATTCCAAACTTCAGACTCCAGGTCTTTTTGTTTGCGGCGGGCTGAATCGAGTTTTTGGCTTAAATCTTTAATTTGGGACTTGACATCCTTGAGTTCCTGCTTTTTTGCAAGGATGCCGGATATTTTGTCTTTGCTGCCGCCGACCATAATCCCCTGGTGAGAGATTAAATCGCCGTTTTTGGTTACAACGGTCTGTAGTGCGCCGTTGCTGTTAAACAGCGCCAAAGCTTCTTCCATGTCGGTGGTCACCGCCACATGTCCCAAGAGTGCTTCTGCGATCTTCTCGAAACCTTGTTTTACGGAAACATGATTCAGAAGTTTTTTTTGTGGATCAGGCCCGGTCTTTGGGTCTGAAGAAGTACTTTTGATCGATGAAACCGGTATAAAACCGCTGCGTCCCGACCGGGTGGTCTGAAGATAATCGATGGCATCGAGACCGGAATTTTGATCCTGGATAAGGATGTACTGCAGGGATTCTCCCAGCGCTGCTTCCACCGCTGTTCCATAGGAAGATTTCGGTTCAACGATATCCGCCATCAAGCCTAAAATACCATCACCGCCGTTATCTTCTAACGTGTTCGATGATACAGCGTCTATATTGAGCCGGTGTCTTTTCATTACGGCCCGGACGCCGCCCTTGTACCACTCGAAATTGTCTTCCATTTTCTTTAAGGTGGTATAGGATGATTTGGCCTTGTTTCGTTCAATATCCAACGTCTGAGCAATTTTGATCTGCTCTGCAAGGGCCCTGTTCTTTTCTTGGAGGTGTTTCTGGGTGATGTCGATCTGTTGGTTCAGACCATCGATTTCTGTTTTATGTACATCCAGCTGGGCTTGGGCCTTATTTTTTTTGTTCCTGAGGCCGGCAACCTTTTTGCCGGTGGCGGCTTCTTCTTCATCGATGATTTTAAGGCGTCTTTTGAGACTTTCTTTGTTGCTGGTGGCGTTTTGATAGATGTTTTTGTATTGTGCCTCCCGGGCCACCAGATCCATCAAATTTGCCTTGCAGGTTTCAAGTTCCTGATTCAAAGCCGAAAGCTTTTCTTTTATTTTTTGTTCAACAGATTGCTCTTTTTCGATGGTCGACTTTGCCGTTTTTATTGTATCATAAAGGGTTGTATTCTGGCTTTCAACCTGGTCGACTTCGGCCGTTAGCGCGCTGTTTTTTTCTTCGAGGTTTTTTCGGGCAGATTCGAGTTCCTCGAACTCGTCGGTGAGTCTTTCCACATCTTCGTGGATGTGGGACAGATCGTTTTCTATTCGATCTATATGACGCTGTGTTTCAAATTTTCGGGATTTTTGATCGGCGATTTTTTCATTTTTTTCGGTTCTCTGGAGCCTGATTTTTTCAATTTCTGCATCGAGTTTTTTCAGTTTGGAGGAATGCTCAATATCTGTATCTTTTAGATCTGTTAACAGCGCATCGGCTTCATCGATTTTACGGGTATATTCATCGTAATAATGGAGTGTCAGGTAGATATCGAGTTCTTTGATGCGCCCCTGGTATCTTTTATAACGTTCTGCTTTCCGGGCCTGCCGTTTAAGGCCGGCCATCTGACGTTTTATTTCAGCGATGATATCGGCAACACGCAGAATGTTCTGGTTTGTTGCTCCGACTTTACTCAACGCTTCTTTTTTGCGGGATTTGTACCGTGTAATTCCGGCAGCCTCTTCAATCAAAACCCGTCTTTCTTCCGGTCCGGCGTCCGTAATTCTGCCGATGTTCCCTTGCTGAATGACGGCGTAGGATTTTGCGCCCATGCCGCTTCCCATAAAGATATTATGTATGTCCTTTAACCGGCAGGGTTGCTTGTTGATGAAGTAGTTGCTTTCTCCGGAACGGTAAAGACGTCTTGTTAGCATGATTTCGGTAAAGTCTTTAAGTTCTTCGGGGGCAGTGCCGTTATCGTTGGAAAGGGTCAGTGAAACCTCTGCCATGTTCAATGGCGGTTTCCCGTTGGAACCTGAAAAAATTACGTCTTCCATGGATTTTCCGCGGAGCTGCTTTACACTTTGCTCTCCCATAACCCATTTTATTGCATCTACAATATTGCTTTTGCCACAACCATTGGGACCCACAACCGCAGAAATACCCGGAGGAAATTGAACACTGGTTTTTTCAACGAAGGATTTAAATCCGTTTATTTCCAGCTTTTTAAGTTTCATGCAATTAAATCTCCTGTAATATTTTTCTGCCGTTACCCATATTTTGTGCAACGTCTAATCCCAAAAGAAATACCAGGAAATCATCTGCTTGTAAAGGAAAAAACACAATGGAAGGTATTATTTTGGCTGTGTTAATACAATATGTGGTGGAATATAGATTTGCGGGTGCGTTTTTTCGAGTCCTCGTTGATGGTTATAAACAAATCTCATCAAGGTCAATTTTATGCAGGTCCTGTCAGTATATGAGAATCGGTCCTGAAAATACGAAATGTTGAAAAACAAAAATTCAGAAACATATTAGAGTGTTAAAATTCTGGCGACAAAAACCTTTTTTGCGACTTTTTCGGGTCCGGGGTTACATATAACAATATTTGTGTAAAGAAAACGTAATTTTTATAGAATTCGCATATTCAAGCTGTTATGTGTTCAAGAAAAATGGGGAACATTTTCAGGGGCAAAAGGGTCTTAACCCATGAAATGCGTCGGTTTTAAATGAGTTTCTCGTGTGATTGAATTTTTGCTTGAACCGGAATCTTTCCCAAGACACTGAAATGTTCAAGAAAATTTAAATGCAAACAATATTGATGAACTCGTAAAAAGTCTGATTTTGCTCGCTGTCTCGCACAAAAGACTTTTTACGAAACCGTCAATATTTCCTGTATGGGTGATGGAAAATTCGCAATATGGAGAGGGCGCAATAGCGTGTCAGGATTACTTAAAAAATACTGGTTTTTGATGGGACTTCTTCTTGTTTTCATTGTAACCGTGGCGGACACGAGCGAAACTGTTTCGGGGATCGGCCGGTGGTTCAAAATGCATCAGGGGCCCGATGCCGTGATTGTGCTCATATTCTTTTTTTCCGGGTTGTCATTGAATGCCAGACAGATTCGGACCGGGCTCATGGATGTAAAGGGTATCGCGGCCGCTTTGATCGTCATTTTCCTGGTTTCACCGGTGGCCGGGGCTTTGTTCGGGGCCACATCCCTGGACACCGGCGTTATCATCGGAATTTTCCTTGTGGCGGTGATGCCCACGACATTGAGCAGCGGTGTGGTTATGACCGGCGCTGCAGGGGGCAATATGGCACAGGCTTTGGCAATCACCATACTGGCCAATGGGCTGGCCGTTTTTACCATCCCGGTGGTGCTTTCCCTGTTGTTAAATCTGGTGGGCGGGTCAACGGTGGTTTATATCGATAAGCCGGCCATCATGGTCAAAATCGGCCTTTATGTGGTGTTGCCCCTCTGCATGGGGTTAACCCTAAAATATTTTACAAAAACCGTTATGGATCGCGTTGCTCTAAAAATGCAAACACTCAACCAGTGTCTGGTACTTGCCATCGTCTGGATGGCCATGTCCCAGGCAAGGGATGCCATCGTCCACAGCGGCCCATCGGTGGGGATCGTTTTTTTCCTGGTTTTTACCTTTCACGGCATACTGTTGGCCGCGGCCGGTTCTTTGGCCCGACTGTTGAAGCTCGGCAAAGGCCGGCGGGAAAGTGTCATTTTCATGGGCGGGCAGAAGACCCTCCCGCTGTCGATAATTTTACAGGTTTCCCTTTTCCCGGAATACGGGCTGGCACTTGTCGTATGCGTATTGCATCATATGATACACCTTTTGATGGACGGTTACCTAGTTGGCAAGCTCAAAACCTCTTAGTTTGATGCATTGATGTTTTCAGTTTTAATTTGTTGTGAGATTTATATTTCCTTTTCATATAATTTAGGGGAAAAAATAGACCTTCCATTTCTTCATCCCCTGTTTTCCAAGTCACCCTTTCCCCAATCACCGTATCTCATAAATTCTAAAAGGATGCTATTTGTGCATACAGGCACCTATATCATCCCAATAATGTGCGCTGGCGCACAAAATAAGGCTGAATATCCTTGACAAAAGCGCTTTTCTATGGCAAATTGTCATATTATGAAAAGAGATATATACGCAAAATTGTTGTCATGGAAATTATCCTCTCGGAGGAAACCACTTCTTTTACAGGGTGCCCGGCAAACAGGAAAAACATTTATCCTGAAGGAATTCGGCCTTCATGAGTACGTTAACACCGTATACTGTAATTTTGAAGAAAATCCCGCATTAGACCAGTTTTTCCAACGCGATCTGAATCCGGAGCGCATACTTTCAGAACTTGCCATCTATATGAATCAAGAAATTCGCCCTGAAGCGGACTTAATTATTTTTGACGAAATACAGGTTTCAAATCGTGCCCTGAATTCGTTGAAGTATTTCGCTGAACAAAAAGCCGATGTTCACATAGCCGCGGCAGGGTCTCTGCTTGGCGTGAAACTGTCGGTTCCCGGATCTTTTCCTGTTGGAAAAGTGAATTTTCTCCGGCTATATCCGATGACCTTTCCGGAATTCCTCACTGCAATGGGGGAATCAAGGTACAGAGAAATGCTTGAAAACGTCGATAAATTTGTTCCTTTAACAGAAGCTTTTCATTTAGATTTAATCGATTTGCTTCGCCGATATTACTTTGTTGGCGGTATGCCGGAAGCCGTCAAGCACTTTGCCGAGGGCGTCAAAGCGTCAGAAATCAGAGAGATTCAGCTTGAAATTATCAAATCTTATGTCTTGGATTTTGCCAAACATGCTCCAGCAGCCGACATACCCAAGCTTTCCCGAATATGGGAGTCAATCCCAAAACATCTGGCAAAAGAAAATAAAAAATTCGTTTTTTCTGCCGTCAAAAAAGGAGCCCGGGGACGGGCATATGAATCTGCGCTAACCTGGCTTGAAGATGCAGGGCTCATCCATCAGGCGTATGCGGTTGAATCTGCGAAACATCCTCTCAAGTATTATGCGGATACAAGTTGTTTTAAAGTATTTGCATTGGATGTCGGTTTGCTGGGGGCTATCGCCAGGTCACCCGTTGAATTACTGGCGCAAGGAGAGCGGCTCTTCACCGAATATGAGGGCGCTTTTGTTGAGAATTATGTTGCTCAACACCTGGTCTCCAATCTTTCTCACCCCCTTTACTACTGGCGAAGCAAAGGCGGAAAGGCCGAGCTTGACTTCCTTTGTGAATTCGCAGACCAAATTTGTCCACTGGAGGTTAAAGCCGGTATCAATACAAAGAGCAAAAGCTTGAAGTCCTATGATTTGCAGTTCAAACCCTCCCGGCTTGCGCGAACAAATTTGCTTAACTTTAAAAAGGACGATAAAATATGCAATCTGCCGCTTTACGCAGTATCACTGCTGACCCGGCTGCTTACAACGGCCGCATAGCTTTAGTTTTTTTGCACAAAGGCCAAATATGTCAAAAAATAAGAACCAAATTTTTGTAAATATTCGCTCACGATCGTAAAATTTACAGGTTATCATACGAAATATTAAAGCAAAAAAATGGGTACAAGAATTAAAAAACCAACCAGAATCATCGGGTGCTTGATTCTAACGGCTCTGATGGTGTTTTCTGTTCCCTGTGATGGTCGGCCAAGCCAATCCTCTAAGCCTGTTCTCGAAACGCCTTCACATACTGTAAATCATAACAATAGCTTCAAGCAGGGGTTGCGGTTGACGGCTGCGGACAAGATCTGGCTGGCGGTGTATCCGAAGGATGAAAAGAACGATGCGGGAGATGGAAAACTTCAGGAAACGGTCGCGACAGCGCCATCCCAAAAAGCAGTATCTGATTTTTTACGTGATAAGCCGATAAAGATCGTGTACCCGGTGGTTATGGCCCCTTATACATTTGAGGACGATAAGGGAGAGCCACAGGGTTTTTCGATCGATCTTCTGCGGTTATGGTCAAAAAAGACAGGGATTCCGATCGAATTTAAGAGCGCTGTCTGGGCCGAAACGCTCCAGACAATGCGTGACGGAAAGGCGGATATCCATGCGTCGCTTAACTATACAAAGGAACGGGACACCTATCTGGATTTCGCTACGATTGTCGCGTCTACGGAAGGGACTATTTTCTTTCATAAAAGTATAACCAATATCAGCGAGCCGGAGGATTTACGGGGGTACAGGGTTGGCGTTGTCAAGGGTGGTTTATATGTGGGATGGATTCAAGAAAACCTGCCTGAATCCTCTTTGGTTTCTTACATTGAATTTCCCAAAATGGTGGATGCCGTCCAAAAAAAAGAGGTCTATGTTTTTATCGACGAGTTACAAGCGTCACTATACCGAATGAAAGAGCTTGGGTTGGTAGATGAGTTCTCCTACAATCCGGGAATGGGCATATATCCGAACAACTTTTGGATCGCTGCCCGCCAAGGTGACAGTAAGCTTGTCAAAGCGCTTAAACAAGGGATGGCGCTGATCACCCCCGAAGAACGCGCAGCTATCGAACGGAAATGGCTGACGATATCAACGGTAAAAACACAAGACACCTTGTTTATTGCCATGTACAGTGATTTTGCCCCCTACACCTTTATAAATGCTGAAGGTCAGCCGGCAGGTCTTTTTGTTGACATATGGAATCTTTGGGCAAAGAAAACCGGTAAGAAGATCAGATTTCTTCCCGGCAGTTGGCAGACTTCTTTAGACAACTTAAAAAAAAGCACTGCAGACATTCATTCGGGCCTTTTTTATAGTGATTCCCGGGCACAATGGCTTGATTATTCCAAGCCTTTTTATGAGACGAGTTCATACGTTTTTTATTCTATCAAAAAAGAAGCGCCGTATAAGGATGGTATTTATATAGAGAAGAAAATCGGCGTGATCAAGGGGTCCTATCATGAGGAACATTTGCGCATAAAGCATCCGACGGTGGATGTGATTCCCTTTGAGAGCATGGAAAAGATGTTGCGGGCTGTCTTAAGTGGAGAAATATCCGCATGTCTGACAGAATATTTAAGTGCCACGGCGATGATCAATCGTCTCGGACTATCAGGGAGGTTCAATTCAACAGAGTTTATGCATCTTAGACAGAAACTCTATGCCGGCGTGCTGAAAAATAATACTCAACTGCATTCCCTTGTTAAGAAGGGATTTGATGCCATAACCAAAAATGAGCTGGCAGAGATTGAGGAACACTGGGTCACGGAACATGATAAGCAATATTATAGGAAGGCCGTCGAGAAAATATCCCTGACGGAATCGGAAACCGCCTGGCTGAAAGCACATCCGGATATCGTGCTGGGCTATACCGACACTTTTGAGCCGGAAGTCATCGTCAACCCGGACGGCAGCTATCAGGGTATAATGGTTGACTTTTTGGACGCATTGAACCAACGATTGGGAACCCGTATACGGCTGCGCATCGATCCGGTCCCGGAGTTGGTTGAGAAAACGCAGAAAAAAGAGGTTGACGGCATCTTAAGTCTTACCTCTGAATATGCGGACAAATTGGGGTTGTTGAAAACCAGAGGTCATGTGACCAACTATCCCGCCGTATTCGCACGCAAGGATATTGCTTTTGAGCACCCATACGATCTGGCCCACAAGAGAGTTGCGATTATCGACAAAGTTTTCTTTTCTGAGAAAATCGTCGGGCAGTATGGGGATGGGGCAACAATTCTGAAAGTCAAGGACGCTCTGGAGGGACTGCAACATGTTGAACAAGGGAGGGCGGATCTCTTTCTCGGCGCTTCCCTCAACGCGTATCTCATCACCAAGTATCAACTCCTCGACTTGACAACCCAATACGTGTTTTACGATGATCCGATCCACGCTGTCATCGCCACCCGGTCCGACTGGCCGGAGTTGTCCTCCATCCTGGACAAAGGGCTGTCGAGCTTTTCGAAAAAAGAAATTGAGGCCATTGTAGCAGGCTGGAGTCATCTCCCGGAACAACAGCAAGCCTTAGTTGAGCTTACGCCGGAAGAGCAGGCCTGGCTCGCGCAGAACCATAAGGTGCGGGTACGCATCGTCGACTTCCCACCCTTTATCATAGCCAGCGAAGGTGAGGAGTTCGGTGGAATTGCAATAGACTATCTCAATCTGGTTGCCAAGCGTAAAGGCATCAGATTCAGTTATAACTCTTCCACATTACCCTTTGCCGAAGCCCTCGGGGGATTGAAAAGTCAGAAGGGTCCTGACCTGATTGGGACCATGATGAGAACGCCAGAACGTGAAAAATTTATCTCGTTTTCAAAGCCATATTTAAGCATTCCCAGGGTGATATTTAGTCGGACAGACGCAGGATTTATTTCAGGAATTGATGACCTATTCGGGAAAAGGGTCGCCGTTCCCCGGGGAACAGTCGTACAAAAAGAAATCGAAACAAAATACCCTAACGTTGACCTTCGGCTTTATAATTCGGATTTAAAATCGCTGGAAGCTGTGGCTAAGGGAAAAGCGGATGCTTATATTGGCAACCTGACCCTTGGTTCCTATCTCATTTTAAAAATGGGATTCACCAACCTGAAAGTGGCCGCCCCCACCGACCTGGAAAATCATATTTTCTCCTTTGGAATTAGAAAGGACTGGTCCGAATTGAGCAGCATTATCGACAAGGTGCTTGATTCCATTCAGCCGGCGGAGAAATTGGCCATTCGCAGCAAATACCTCTCGGTACGATACGAGCATGGCCTCAGACCCGCCGATGTTTTGAAATGGATTCTGATAGTTGCCGGGGTTGGATCCGGCATCGTGCTCCTGTTCTTCTTCTGGAACAGAAGCCTGGCAAAACAGGTGCAGGAGCGGACGTCAAAATTGTTGGAGAGTGAGAAACGGTTTCGCGCGACCTTCGAGCAGGCCGCTGTCGGCATCACACATGTTTCAACTGAAGGGCGTTTCTTGCGAATCAACCAGAAATTTTGCGATATCGTCGGGTACTCAAAAGATGAGATGCTGGGACTCACTTTCCAGGATATCACCCACCCCGATGACATCGACGCCGATCTCGAGCACGTACGTCGCCTTCTGGCTGGAGAGGCCGCGACGTATGTTATGGAGAAACGATACAAGCAAAAGAACGGCGAGAGCGTGTGGGTCAACCTGACCGTCTCCCTGCTCCAGGAGGATACGGGAATCCCCAGATACTTTATCTCTGCTGTTGAAGACATCACCGAGCGCAAGCAGGCCGAGCAGAAGATTCAGGAGTATCAGCAGAGACTCAAGGCCCTGGCCTCTCAGTTGACCGTCACCGAGGAAACGGAGCGCCACCGCATTGCCGCTGACCTTCACGATCATGTGGGCCAGTCTCTTGCATTGGCGCGCATGCAGATTGCCGCGGCGAACAAGTCCGTCTCCGACGACGGGCTGACGGCCAAGCTTGACGACGTCTCGGAAATCTTACTCCGGACCGTTCAGGACGTGCGGCATCTCATGTTTGATTTGAGCTCTCCGACGATGCATGAACTCGGCCTGCGCCCAGCCATATCCGAGTGGCTGGAGGAGCAGATAGAAAAGCGCTGCGGAATTAAAACCAAGTTCTTCGATGACATCGGCTACAGGCATAAAATAGCCCTTGATGAAAACGTGCGGGCCATTTTGTTTCGCAATGTACGCGAACTGCTCACCAACGTGGTCAAACATGCGCAGGCCAATCAGGTGAGTGTATCAACGGAAATCACCGATGGCGTTCTAACGATCGTTGTTCAGGATGACGGTGTTGGATTTGACCATAGCTCGGAAATTCAAAGCGTGAAATCTGATGGTGGTTTCGGCCTGTTCAGTATCAAAGAACGCATGGCCGATCTGGGCGGTACCTTGGAAATCGAGTCCGAACCCGGCAAGGCGTGCAGGGCCGTTCTCAGTGTGCCGCTGGATGGTGGATTAAAGTGATAGAGGGAAAACAAAGGTGTCAGGTGTCAGGTGTCAGGAGTGAAAAAGAATGGAGTGTTGGATTAGTGGAGTAATGGGTACTGAAGGATTGTTTTTCCCAACACTCCAATACTCCAAGTTGTTACACTCCATTACTCCAGCACCCCAACGGGGCTTGGCCGGAGTTTTTGAGTCTTGGAACGACGGTGTTAGATTTCAGACAAAAAGATGGTGCGGTGGAGTAAAAAGATTATGGAGTACTGGAGTATTGGAGTGATGGAGAAAAGACTAAAGTTCAGGGTTGAAAAGGAATGGAGTGATGAGAAAGAATCGAAACCGCGGATACCAGAAATTGACGGTGTGGAAAGATGCCATCGAATACTATACGTTAACGTATGATGTCTTTCGGTCTTTTCCTTTCGAGTTGAAACGGGTGTCCTCACAACAAATATCATCAGCCGATTCTGTGCACCGCAATATCGCTGAGGGATACTGCCGACGTTCGATCAAGGAATACCTCAATTTCCTGAACATTTCTCTAGGTTCTTTGGGTGAATCTGTATCAGGGCTCTTTGGTTATAGAAAAGCAAAACAGATATCCGAAGTACAGTTTGAGAAACTAGATGCCCTGGCCTACAAGCTTGAGAACGGACTTCTGAAGCTCGTGGAGAGCCTGGAGCGAAAACGTGATCAAGGTGACTGGATTGACAGTCTGGTCGTAAAGGAAAGCAATGCAGTTTATGGAAACGATTAACCCAACACTCCAGTACTCCATTACTCCAGTTGTCCGTGGAAACGTGAGCGGTGTGACCGCCGCACCCAAAGATTGTGACGAGGAGATTATCTAACCATGCCAACAACCATCCTCTTAGTCGATGACCATCCGGTGTTCCGAAAAGGACTGCGCCTGCTTTTAGAAGCGGAACAGGATTTCAAAGTGGTCGGCGAGGCCGGTGACGGACAAGAGGCGATAGAACTGGTCAGAAAACTATCGCCGGATGTGGTGGTCATGGACATCAACATGCCGAATTTCAACGGTATCGACGCCACCCGGCAAATTGTTTCCGATTTTCCCGAAACCAAAATCGTGACCCTGTCCATTCACTCCGGGAAACGTTTTATCGAAGACATGCTGA
>JAQYVT010000102.1 GCA_030145345.1 Desulfobacterales bacterium | reverse complement strand
GGTTGGAAAGGGATAAAAAAATAATCTCCGGACCGAGCCCAACAGGGTCACCCATGGTAATTCCGATAATCGGACGGGAATCGAACATTGCTATAACCTCAAATGACTTTTAAAATTCCTTGAACACCGCTGAACGGGATCTTTATTATGATTTTCAATATCCGTCCGCTTTCGGCGGGGAACTTCATTCTGCCCCGACAAGCAGCAGAGAATGTTCTGCCTTGCGGCAGTGCTTCGCAGCGACGGCAGGAAATTTTGCTTTTTTAATATTTGCTCGCACCCGCCGCAGCTAATTGCGGAAGATGCGCGTGCCTGTTGAATCCCCGAAAATCAACCGCGTTACACTTGAAAAAGTGAAATAACAAAAAGAATAATTATACTACAGATTATCAAAAATATATCAAACAAATTCCAAAGAAATTTGGGATCAAGGTTCTCAATGAAGCTGGTGATGCTAAAAAATAAGGTGAAAAATTATTTAAAAAAAAGAGAAAATAGAAGATAAAAGGAGCTTATCCAAATAAGCTTAATTGTGTATATTCTGTTAATAACTGTGGATATGCTTAAAATGCTTATAAAAAATGACCGTTAAAAAAGATCCTATCTAAAAGCATTTGGCAGAAGACTATAAATTTAAAACAATAAAATCAAATGGATAAAAATTGTTAATAACTTGTTGGCAAATAAATAATAAACGGGATCTATCGGATTTGACATGAAGGGGATGATGCTTTAAGTTAACGACAACTTGCTCGGTGGCTCCTTGATAATCTTTAATAATGCCCCCAAACAGATTGATATCCTTATTTTATCAACAGTTTTACCCTTAAACAACACGTTCATCCTATTTGCAAAATCAAGAATATAGACTTGTATGAAAACAATCTGGGAAGAGATAAAAACCGCGATCAAATTACGTGTCCCCAGCCATTCTTTCAGGATGTGGATCGAGCCGCTGAGACTCAGCAAGTTCGATGACGACTGTGTTTTTCTATCCTGCCCCAACTTTTTTTCCAAAAAACGGGTTCTCGATCAATATAAAGATATCATTGAGTCTGAATTAAGAAAGGCCACAGGAAAAGCATGCCGCTTTATCGTGAAGGTTCCGGAATCGAAGGGCAGCTCGAGTAAAGAGATAGCTGTGAACCCGCAACTGCCGCTTCTTCAGATGAATGTATATCCGCAAAACGGACGGTTTTTGCGAAAGGATTTTACCTTCGATCAATTCGTGGTGGGCGGCAACAATGACTTTGCTTACTCAGCAGCACTTTCGCTGGCTTCTCGGAAAAATTCTCTCCAGAATTCTTTGTTCTTATTGTCGAGAACCGGAATGGGAAAGAGCCATCTTTCACAAGCCGTAGGACACTACATCCTATCCGAGCATCCCAGAGATCGTGTCTATTATACAACGGCAGAGAACTTTAGTAATGAAATGGTCAATGCGTATCGAAATAATTCCATTGATGTCTTCAAGGGAAAATATAGGAATCAATGTGATGTATTACTTCTTGAAGACGTTCACTATCTGACCGGCAAGGAACGAACACAGATCGAGCTTGCGTTGACACTCGACACCCTTTTTGAATCCGGCAAAAAAATCATTTTTTCCAGTTGTTACCTCCCTTCGGACATACCGAAACTCAATGACGAATTGAGATCACGTCTTTTGTGCGCGCTTATTTCAAACATTGATCCGCCGGAATTCAGAACAAGGGTTAGAATACTTCAGAAAAAGGCAAAGCGTAACGGGTGTAAAATTCCCGAAAATGTCATCCATTACTTGGCCAGTGAACTTACAGAGGATGTGAGACAACTCGAAAGCGGCCTCATTGGAGTGACCGCGAAATCATCTCTTTTAGGAACACCGATTGATCTTGGACTCGCTGAAAGTGTTGTCAAGAATATCGTACGCAGACGAAAGAATATTACCGTAGATGTTATCAAGAAACTGGTTTGTAAACATTATCGTATTTCCGTCAAAGAGATTGTTTCAAGTTCTCGCAAGCAATTGATTGTTCGACCGAGACAGATCGCTATTTATTTGTCGCGCAGATATACCGATGCCCCCCTCCAGGCAATCGGCAAAAGTTTCAACAGGTACCATGCCACCGCCCTCTATTCCATCGGCGCTGTTGAGCGGGCATTAAAAGAGAATGGCGCTATGCAAAAGCAGGTGGAATTTCTCTGCCAAAAACTCGAAACCGGCAAATTCTAACACTTCGACATCATATGCGGAATCGCGAAGCGATGCGATAACTTGATAGTATAGGAATTTCCTTTTTTGGACACAGATGAACACAGATTGTCAAGATTCTTAAATTAAAAAATAATATTATTATCTGTGAATACCTGCCCGCTTGTGCCTCGCATGGCAGGCGGGTCTGCGAAAATCTGTGTCCTATTTAACTTGAGACACGCATTTGCCAACGGATGGCGTAAAATGGCCCTGACGGATACGACGTTCAGAAAACTCCAAGATATCGTGGGAAACGCTTATTGCAGCAGGAAAAAAGAGGATCTTGTCTGCTATGCCTACGATGCAACCGCCGCCAGTTATCTACCTGATGCTGTTTTATTCCCGAGAAATACCCAAGAAATATCTGCCATTATAAACCTCGCCAATAAAGACGCTTTCTCTGTAATCCCCCGCGGTTCTGGTTCTGGGATGACCGGGGGATCACTTGCCGTCCGAGGCGGCGTAATCCTTGTCATGAGCCGCTTCAACCGTATTCTTGAAATTGACAAGGATAATCTCATCGCCCATGCAGAGCCCGGTGTCGTGACCGCCCGGTTTCATCAGGCCGTCGAAAAAGAAGGACTGTTTTATCCTCCGGATCCGTCAAGTTCTGAATTTTCTACCCTGGGCGGCAACTTGGCCGAGTGTGCAGGGGGCCCCAGAGCGGTTAAATATGGTGTTACCCGAGATTATGTCTTGGGCCTTGAAGCGGTCCTCCCAACCGGCGAGATTATACAAGCCGGTGTTCGGACCGCTAAAGGTGTGGTTGGGTATGATCTGACGCGTCTTCTGGTTGGATCCGAAGGGACCCTTGGCATCATTACCCGGATAACTGTCAGACTCCTGCCCCTTCCTGAAGCGATACGTGCAATGACGGCCGTTTTCACCAGCCTGGAAAAGGCTGCGGAAACAGTTTCTGAAATCATTGCCCAAGGCATTATACCGCGAACCCTTGAATTCATGGACAATGCTTCAATTCGGTGTGTTGAAAGCCATCTTAGGATGGCTTTGCCGGTTGAAGCCGGAGCTTTACTGCTGATAGAGGTGGACGGGAAATTCGAAACGGTGGACATCCTCATCAAACAATTAGAAACGGTGTGCATGTCCCAGGGCGCAAAGGACATCAAGTTCGCCGAGACGAAATCGGAGATTGCAAATCTTTGGAAAGCTAGAAAGGCCATTTCTCCGGCGCTCTTCCAATATGGCCCGGATAAGATTAATGAAGATATTGTTGTCCCGAGAAGCAGGATTCCCGACATGGTCAGAAGGATAGATGCTTTAAAAGAAAAAACCGGACTTACCATGGTAAGCTTTGGACATGCCGGTGACGGAAACATCCATTTTAATATAATGCTCGACAAGAAGAATCAGGATGATCTGAAAAAAGCCGAAGCTGCGATAGACTCTCTGTTTGAGTATACCCTCGAACTTGGCGGGACAATCTCCGGTGAGCACGGTGTTGGTATAACCAAAGCCGCTTACATTACCAAGGAGATCGGTCCTGCTGAACTTAAACTGATGAAGAAGATAAAGAAGATTTTTGATCCAAATGGGATACTAAATCCTGGAAAGATCTTTCCAGATTGAAAAAGAGAATTGGGGGAATCATTTATGTCTAAATTTTCCTCACATGATTATCTTTACTGTACTTTGATAAACATATCGGTATAAGATATAAGATCTTCCAAAAACTCCATTCGAGTATTTTTCTCACTATCTATAGCGCAACGCAGGCTTAAGGCACAAAGCTTTCTGCAGATCGGATCCTGGTTATTAAAATTGCCCAGACATCCAAGATGGTCATCAAGAGAAAGCTGATTCATAGACTCCTTTTTCATACCGTATCCTTTATCTCCAGCAATAAAAGCATTTCTTTATGAATTTTGCCGTTGGTTGCCAGAATCTCCTTTTTATCATTAGCAAATGGTTTGTTTGAAAAATCCGTCACAACCGCTCCTGCTTCCCTGGCAATCAGCTCTCCGGCCGCCGTATCCCATGGCTTTAAGTTCTGCTCCCAGAATCCATCAAACCGTCCGCAGGCCAAAAAGCAAAGGTCAATCGCCGCCGAACCGAGCCTTCGCACCCCCTGGGAGGCTTTCAGGCAGTTCGAAAAACGCGTCAGCAAGGGATCAAAGACGTCTTTCAAGTTATAAGGGAAACCGGTGACCAGTAAACTTTCAGAAACCGATGGAGAATTCGAGACCCGAATCGGACGACCATTTAGTGATGCCCCTTTTCCTTTAACTGCGGTAAAAAGCTCTCGGGTCTCCGGGTTCAAAACAACGCCGAAAACTGTCTGATCGTTTAGAGTAAAGGCGATGGAAACCGAGAAAATACCCAGCTGATGTGAAAAGTTCGTCGTGCCGTCTAAAGGGTCGATAATCCACTTTTGGCCGAATTCACCTCTGCTCAACCCGCTTTCTTCAGCCAGAATCGTATGATTAGGGAATGCTTTTTGAATGGTGTCGATGATAACTTTCTCAGATCCGGTATCGGCCTCTGTTACAAGATCAATGCTCCCTTTTTTATCGATTTTGGATATCCTGCCGTAGTGAGATCGAAGGACTCTTCCGGCTTTATAGGCAGCGGCAATACCGATTCTTTTTATACGTTCCAGGTCCATAAGAAATACACATTTATATTTATTTTTTTCTCAATGTCAACCACAAATTATTTGCGATGGAAGATTATTGAACTGCAACAGCTCGCCCCGTTGAATTTCGGGGATTCAACAGGGCAAGCGCATTCCCTGCAGCTTGTTGGATCGTAGCGGAAACCCCGACTTGCGGTGCTGCAGGGAGCTTCAATTTGTAAAAAGTCTTATGTTCAATTTTGTGCTGCCGTGTGATCTTTCAAATGATCTATCGAAGTTCTCATCTTTTTGATGAGCGGCATTAAGGTTGATTTGTCTTTGGCTGAGATCGCTGTTCCGCCAAGACTCCTTCTCAGGGATTCAACCGTGGTTTTATCGATGAGATCCTTTTTGTTGAGAACACGAATTAAAGGAATACCATCTAAATTAAGATCGGAAAGTATTTTTTCGACAGATTTGATCTGGTCTTTAAAACGAGGATTGTTGATGTCTATCACATGCAGAAGCAGATCCGCGCTTTCAAGTTCTTCAAGGGTTGCGCGAAAGGCAACCATGAGGTCTTTGGGAAGATTTTTTATAAACCCCACCGTATCCGTAATTATGACTTCAATATCTTTCGGAAACTTAAGACGTCTGCTCGAAGGATCTAGCGTTGCAAAGAGCCGGCTCTCTGCCCGTACACGACTCTTTGTAAGTGTGTTGAGTAGGGTGGATTTTCCGGCATTCGTATAGCCGATAATGGAGATAACCGTAAGGTCCTTTTTTTTACGCTTAGACTTCTGCTGCTTCCGGTGTTTCCGTACCAGCAACAGTTCATTTTCTACCCGTCTGATTCGGTCACGAACACGCCTTCGATTGATCTCCAGTTTAGTTTCCCCCGGTCCGCGGCCCCCGATACCGCCGGTTAGACGCGACATGGCCGTATTTTTGGTAACGAGACGTGGAAGTAGATATTTAAGTTGTGCATGCTCGACCTGAAGTTTTCCCTCCTTTGTTTGGGCGCGTTGGGCAAAAATGTCGAGTATCAACTGGGTCCGATCGATGACCTTTAGATCGATCTGATCCGTAATCGATCCTATTTGTGAAGGGTTTAGTTCCTGATCGAAGATGATTAACGTTACCCCTTTCTGAAGTGCCGTAATGATCAAATCCTGGAGCTTGCCAAGACCCAAAAGGAATTTCGAATTTATTTTGCGGCGTTGTTGAAGCATCTTTCCGGCGATTTCGATATCACTGGATAAAGCCAGTTCTTCCAGCTCTTCCAAGGAATCCATCGCTGTTTTTCTGGGGGACGTGGTAACACTGACAAGGAGCGCCCGCTCTTTTTCCGTATCTGCTTCATACAAAGACGTTAAATGGGCCAGTTCCGCCTCAAGGGAGTGGATTAAATCGAGGCATCCGATATCGAGTTCATTGGGATTTAAAGGCGTTAGAAGCTGGAACGGTCTTCCATATGAACTTGTCGGCAAGATATATCCCACATGAACCTTATGAAGATAGCCGGCTTTGGTTATCGTTATTGCGGCCATAATGTCGAGCCTCAAAAGGGCAAGGTCGGTGAGATCGTCTTTTGTTAATGGTTCATTGTTAAGGTGGGTATGTATGCATCTTAACCCTTTTAGGCGGCCCGGAGCTGTACGATATTCGCTGGTGTCCGGAATCACGATTCCCTGATGATCTCCCACGATAACGTAGGCGATCTTTCCCTGACGGTTAATCAGAAGGCCGATCTGACGGCGTATATCACGGGAGAGCCTGCTGATATCGCGAGCAAGTTCAAATGTAATGAGGAATTGGGGTGGAAGGCGGCGACGGTAAAGATTTTCAAGCCTTCGGATCTGACTGGCCTTAAGCCCGCCGGTATTCCCGAACAGTTTTTTCATTTAAACCTAAGTTGAGCGATTGTTGAGTTTGCCGAAGATGCAAGGCATGAGACATGCAGCCGTAGTATGCTACTGCAAATGTCTCATAACGCAGCAGATTCGGCAAACTCGGCAAGCCCGAAGGGTTTCAAATTGTGACGATATCGTTTGGATTCCTATCTACCGAGTCGATGATGGTGTTTAATCCTTTATAACAATATAATCTCCTAAAGATATTATATTTATAATACACTGGCGCAATTTGAAACGCTTAATTTAGGTTGGAGTTAAATTTAGACAGCACCCAAATTATTTTCTGGCGCTATAATTTTCAAATCGAGTATACTTATCGATGAAAGTCAATGTCGCCAGCCCGGTAGGTCCGTTTCTCTGCTTTGACAGTATGATTTCTGCTTTGCCCTTATTGGGATTATTTTCATCCCTGTTGTATAATTCGTCCCTGTAAATAAAAGCAACGACGTCGGCATCCTGCTCAAGAGCTCCGGACTCCCTTAAGTCTGAAAGCTGTGGCCGTTTATCACTCCGTTCTTCCAGTTTTCTGTTCAATTGTGAAAGTGCCAAAACAGGAACATTGAGCTCTTTGGCAAGGGCTTTTAAAGACCTCGAAATTTCCGAGATCTCAAGGTCTCGTCGTTCAGCTGAAGCACGTCCTTTCATGAGCTGAATATAATCGATTATAATGAGGCCCACATTATGTTCCCTCTTTAATCGACGGGATTTTGCTCTGATTTCCAGAACTGAAATGTTCGGTGAATCATCAATAAAGATGGGTGCTTGAGATAAAACCCCGGCGGCATCTGTAATTTTTATCCAGTCATCCTGGTTTATGAACCCCCTTCTCAAACGGGATGAATCGATCTTTGCTTCACTGCTGAGCATTCGAAATGATAGTTGTTCTTTGGACATTTCAAGAGAGAATATGGCAACGGCAGAATTATTGTCAACAGCCGAATTTTTTGCAATATTGAGCGCAAAGGCTGTTTTTCCCATACCCGGACGACCGGCAAGGATAATAAGGTCTGATTTCTGTAAGCCGGCAGTTAATTCATCAAGTTTGGTAAACCCTGTGGCGACACCGGTTACAAGTGCCTTGTTCCCCTGACGCTCTTCAAGGGAATCGATATTGTCCTCGATGATTTCACCGATTGGAAAAAACGACGGTTTAATTTTATTGTCCGAGATTTCAAAAATGGCACTTTCAGCAAAATCGACGATATCGTCAACATCACCGTGATCCTCGAAACACCGTTTAGCGATTGAATTTGTTTTTACAATAAGACGCCTTAAACAGGCCTTGTCATGAACGATCTTGGCATAATGCTGTGCATTTACAGCAAAGGGGACGGTATCGACCAAATTCGCGAGGTATGTTGCCCCACCGATGTCCTCAAGCCAGCCTCGTTCCCTCAATATATTGGTGAGCGTTACCAGATCTACGGGGTCATTTTTCGAAAAGAGTTCGGATATGGCGGTAAAAATCTTCTGGTGTGAAGATCTATAAAAATCTGCAGGCGATAGTTTTTCAAGGATATCGAGCAGGGCCTCGTTATCTATCAGAATGGCGCTTAAAATAGATTCCTCGGCCTCGATACTCTGTGGCGGAACATGATAAAGGGAGGGGTCTTTTTCGATTTTCAGACGGCTATCGGCCATGAGCGTACTGTTTAATTAATCGGCTTAAACCACCACCTCAGGTGATGGTAACATTAAAGGTTCTACCCGTGCAGTAATCCTGCTTAAAAGTGCCTAACCCGGACAAGCCGGAAAAGTTTTTTATCACGAAAGCAAGAAAAAGATAATAATAAAATTTCGTGCTTTCCCTATTTCGTGTTTTCGTGCTTGATTTTATTTTTTTGCCACAAAAAACACAAAAATTATCATTAAGGGGCTAAAGTGATCTTAATCCGCCAAAGTACGGCGGCGGATAAAATGTTTAAAGTTAACGTTGGCGTTATATTAAACAAGATTAAGTATAAGATAGCATACGCTACTACAAAGTCAATTGTCAGATTGAGCTGATCACTTAGCCAAGGGCGTTTACGGGATTTGAGCGGAGAGTGAGTATCAAATATAAATGATAGAATACCTTAACGTTAGCTCACTTTAGGCACTTCAAAATTTAGGCACAACAAGTCCCCTATTCAGGTACGACTTCAACGATAATTTCAGGTTCAACATCCCTATAAACGCGAACGGGGACGTTAAAGGTGCCGGTGTTTTTTATGGGTTCATTGAGTAAAATCATATTTTTTTCTACTTGAATATTCTGACTTGCAAGGGCATCTGCAATGTTGCGAGTTGAAATCGAACCATAGAGGCGATCCTCTTCACTGACCTTTGCAGCAATCTTGCAAACAACACCCTCGAGCTTCTTGGCGATTTCCTCTGCCAGGCTCTTTTCTTTGGCAATCTGAATATCAAATTTGACTTTGTTCTGCGCCAGTATTTTCCGATTTTGTGGTGTTGCCGGAACAGCCTTGTTCTGAGGTAAAAGATAGTTTCGTGCATAGCCGTCTGCTACCGTTACTTCACTACCGATTATTCCTAATGATTCGATGGTTTCCTTCAAAATTATTTTCATTGTAACCTCCACTAAAGATCGGTCTTTATCATAGGTTTCTAAATTTCAGATCCCCGCTGCGTCCAGCGCGGGTGAATTCAAATTAAGATAGGGATCTATTTTTAGGCGAAAGTTCGGTGCTGAAGCAAAAATCCCGAAATACCCTCCAGCTTGCTGCAGGGATAGAAAAATTATCCTTTCGTTTATTGGATCCGGCAAGCTTGCTTGCGGGAGTTCCAAAAAAATCGTGCAACGATTTTATCACGTGTTTTTATTCGGCTCCAACTTTCTAAAATTCAGCCACATATCAAAGAAACCAAGACCGATAACAACAAGCAATACGATTTGTTGCAGGGCGATGAGACTGTATAAAAACAACCTCAACAAAAGGGGCAGTCTTTTTTTCTCGAAATAAAATGATACAATGGCGGTGCCTTGGAAAAAATAAACCGTTATTAAAATTAACAGACCATTTAAACCAAAAATTTTAAAGGTTCTGTCGGGTATCAGGAGTAACAGACCGCAGCCGATAATGCCCCAGACAAGAAAATCAGGGGCCTTCCAAAGTTTTAGAGAACCGAATTCAGGATATAACAACTTCCGGTTATTGAATATCGGTTTTGCAAGCAGCAGATTTGTCCAAGATACAAAAAGGGTAAAAGCCACGGTAAGGGCGGGTATGATTCTAATTAGAACGTACTTTATATTTTCCATTGACGCTTCAATTACTTTAATGCTCTCTTGCTGAACCCCCATATTTTCATAAATGGATAACGTAAGCTCCAGGTTTTTACTCACATATTCCGCCACAAGGGCATAGATCCCTTTATTTAAAAAATTACTGTAAAAGAACAGGCAGACAATTCCCGTCATTATCACGGAACTGCATGCATATAACACTGTTTTTTCAATGGAGAGATTCAACTCCATAAGCTCGCTCAACACAAAGCCAAGCAAAAGCAGCTCAAAGAAAAACAGAATATCGATGGATACCCCGCCGAGAACGGCAACCATCATCATACTGGTAATAATCGGGATGACAACTCCGGTCTTTCTACCCAGTTTTGAACGGTAGAAAAGCGTCGGCAAAGGGATGAACAGGGCACAGAAAAAGCCGATGATCGGCAAATAAACCGATGCTCCAAATATAAGGCATGTGATCGCAATGCCGATGATAATATCCTTTGAGCGATCCCTTTGAATGGTTTGAAACACCATCCTTTTCTCCCTTGGGCGGATTTTATCCCAACAGAACCCTTAATTATAGTCTATGGTACCCACAAAAGGCATCAGGGCAATTGTACGGGCACGTTTAATGGCATGTGTCAAGGTGCGCTGATGTTTTGCACATGTCCCGGATATTCGTCGTGGAATGATCTTGCCCCGTTCTGTTGTAAAATACCGAAGTGATTTGATGTCTTTGTAATTTATAACAAGTTTGGAGTCGGCGCAGAAACGACAGACTTTACGCCGATGAAACACCCTTTTTTTTCGGTTGGCACCAGGTCTTCTCTTTCGGGAGACGAAGTTTGCAGCCATTTTATGCCCCCTCTACGTTATTTTCAGGTAATGTTGTTTCATTCTCTTGTTTATCAGAAGTCTTGGATTCAGCATCAGGTTCATCGGTCGGGTCCACATCCGGTGTATCTATCTGATCGGCGTTGGCTTCTTCAGCTTTGGCGATTTCTTCTTTGACATTTTCAATGTCAACATCCTTATCAAGCAAGACCGTCATGTATTTTAGTACACGATCATCGATACGGAAAAAGCGTTCAATCTCATTAACGAGGGTCCCTGATCCGCAGTAATTTAGACAAACATAATAACCACGGACCTTTTTCTTGATTTCATAGGCAAGCCTTTTGGTCCCCCATTCGTCAACCATAACCTGCAATCCGTTATGTTGCTGGATGAGGTCCTTCAATTTCTCAAAGATGGGAGAGCGTTCTTCTTCGGAAAGGTCGTTGTCGATAATAAATATTGTCTCGTATCTTCTCATAAAACCTCCTTTTGGATATAAAGCCCTGCAAAAGCAGAGCAAGGGGTGTGAAATTAAAACCGGTATTACTAAACCAAAATATAGATTATGTCAACAAATTTTCTTGTGACATTAAAAATTTATTGGGTTGAGTATACAAAAAGTTCAAATTAAATATTATCTAGAAACTCAAGATCTTTGGTCTGAGTATTTTTGGTGCCGATGGTAAGGATTTCGATGCGGCTACCCTTGGTGTTTCTAAAATAAAGGCGCCCTTTATATGCAAATATTACTTCCTGGATTGTGGTGCGCCCTTTTTTCCCGAACACTTTCCGTTTAACTTGGACATATTTTGGCTCCCCGTTAAGTTTGTGGATAATCTCTTCGCCTTTTATCTTCATATCATCCGTAAGGTCCATAAAACCGTTAATGGCCTTTTCATTGATAGATACATTTTTATACAGAGTTTTGAATCGTTTCCGGACCGAATTTAAGGCCTTTGTTTTCTGCCCGCTGTCTTTTCGGTTCGCTTTTTCAAAGCGTTTTATTTTTTCTATTAACGTGTCAATTTCCTCTTGTTTTGTATTTTGAAGCGCGAGGTTTTTATTAAATTTTTCTTCAAGCGCGAGAATCTCTTTGATCATCTCCTCTTCGTTTTTCCTGGCTTTAACCCGCTCCTTTTCCAGCCTTTTTTTCATATCCGAAATTTCTGAAGTCAGTTTTTGTTTAATTTTCACCAGTGCTTTAAGGTTTTTGGTCTGGTTTTTTTCGAGCTTCAGAAGCCGGGTAATCTTTTTGCTTTTTTCCGTATCCTCTTGCTTGGCTTTTTTTATCCCCGCCTTGTAATATAAATATAATATCAGTACGGATGCCAAAATGAAAAAAGCGAGTATCGAGTTTGAAAGCAAGGTGTTGTGTTCGAGAGTTAAGTCGACTTTTACCACAATACCTTCTTCCAAAAGGTTATAGTTTTCAGCAGCGACTTTCATGGGGTTGGGCGCCAGGATCGAATCTTCCTCCTCATCAAAAAATGAAGGATATAAAATCGTGTTTTGTTGGGTTGTAACTGCGACATTTACCTTTACTCCCAATGGTATCATTACCTTACTTTGAAGATATCCATCGATGTTTCTGTTGATGGCATCCTTCAATCTTACACTTCCATTGAACAAGGGGCGTGTATCGCCGGTAAAAATTTCTTTTATCTCTTCTGTATAGTGTCTTCTGAGATGACTTTCAATGGATAGAACAGAAAAGATATAGAGAATGGGCGGCAAAAGTATGCATAAAATAAATATTTTAAACGAAAGA
>JAQYVT010000101.1 GCA_030145345.1 Desulfobacterales bacterium | reverse complement strand
TTCTCCACCGACGATAACGGCCGGCCGCTCGATTTTAATCCACCGTTTATCGTATTGAAGTCCTTTATCCTTGACAGCATTATGCCACTGGGGGTCGTAGAATTTCAGCAATTCACCGCCGATAAGCAGTGTTTTTGGGATATAGATGGCATCTTTAAAGCATTTGTGAACCCTCTTGGCGATGGATGTTTTACCGTTCCCCGGTGCACCGTACAAGAACACGCCTCTGCCCGAGTTAATTGCCGGTCCCAACGTATAAAAGACATATTGTTCCAAAACCAGGTCGTGGAATGCTTCTCGTAATTCTTCAACCCCGGGAGTTTCATTTTGAATGGATTGGCTCTCAACGCTTTTCAAATAGTCCGTGAAGGGAACCGGAGCGGAACCAACGTAGGCAGAAGTTTCTGCAGCGATGATCGCTTTTGCGCGTCCCTGCTCCGTCAGCATGTATGCGAAATCATTAATGCCGGCATCGGATCGGTAGGCCAGAAAGAGTTGCTTTTTTAACTCCGACAGGATCTGTTCAATTATTTTGAAATGGAGACAGATTCCATTAGCAATTTGTCTGCCGGTCATTACCCCACGACTCAACAGGAGTTTAAAGATAAGATCTTCAACGAGTTTTTCGTTGAGTCCGGTTTGACTCAGATTTTCCAAGACAGGGGGGAAAAACTTTTTTTGGGAGAGATCCTCGCTGGAACCATTCACCTTGTCAAAAAGTTCTGTATATGTAGAACCTTGGCGTGTAAGACGCATGTTTGATTCCTTTTAAGTCTTGATATTTAATTATAGTATACCATTCAAATATCAGCAATGAATTAGACAGTCAACCTGCAATATCTACAAAATTTAAACCAATTCCGTAGATTTTTAGCCCTGTCCGTCCGTAGGTTTGATCCTGGATTTTTATTGGCGATACGCTGGTCAGAAATAGTCCGGGTCGGGGGCATCGCCATCTGCCAAGGACGATGGTGACCCGGGATTTTTTTCAACGGTATCAATGGGTGCGGTTGATCTTAACGATTCTGAATCATCCGTGCCAAAGCTTCCAAGGCCATACGGTAACCTTGAACACCGAATCCGGCAATCTGGGCGGTTGCCACATCGGATATAACGGACGTGTGTCTAAAGGGTTCCCTTTTGTAGATGTTGGAAATATGTAGTTCGATGACAGGGATATCGAGCAGAAGCAGTGCGTCTCGGATGGCGATACTGGTATGGGTATACGCAGCAGGGTTGATAATAAGCCCTTTTTGTGTAACTGCGGCGTCCTGGATCTTGTCAACGATGGCCCCTTCATGGTTGGATTGAAAAGCCTCAACGGTAAGGCCCAGTCTTTTGCCGAGTTTTTCAAGGGATGCGTTAATTTCATCGAGGGTCGTCTTGCCGTATATCTCAGGTTCTCTTTTTCCCAGCATATTCAAGTTGGGACCGTGAATGACCAATACGTTCGAGTTTTCTTTGCTCTGCGCCATGGTATCATCTGCTCCTGTTTTACTTGCCGATTAACGCGCGAAATTTAGATATGGTTTTTTGGTAGTCCGTACTTTTGAAAATTGCAGACCCGGCCACAAAGACATCCGCTCCGGCATCCGATATGTTTTTAATGGTTTTTTCGTTGACCCCACCGTCAATCTCGATAAGGGTCGCCAGCCCCCGGTCTTGTAACATTCCCCGGAGGGCGCTGATCTTATCCAAGCTGTTGGGTATAAAGTTCTGACCGCCGAATCCCGGATTAACGCTCATTATCATTATAAAATCAACATCTTCCAAAACCCATTCGATGGCGGACAGCGGGGTGGAGGGATTCAATACAACACCGGCACGAAGACCGGATTCTTTTATCATCTGGACCGTCCGGTTCAGGTGAATGCAGGCCTCTACCTGAACTGAAATCAGGTCGGCCCCAGCGTGTGCAAAATCGGCGATGTAACGTTCCGGATTTTCAATCATCAGATGGACGTCCAATGGAAGTGATGTTGCACGTCTCGCAGCTTCAACGATCAAAGGACCGATGGTGATGTTCGGCACAAAATGGCCGTCCATGACATCGACATGAATCCAGTCTGCTCCGGCGTCTTCAACAGATTTAATTTCAGCGCCCAGTTTTGAAAAATCAGCAGACAGTATGGATGGTGCAATATATTTCATCGTCAAATCTCCCATTCCGACAATTCGGAAATCCGATTTAAAGGTTGATTTGTTTTAATAAAACACGAAATGCAAGTAATATCAAACAGTTTTATTCGAACCTTCCCACGATATGTATCTCATGTCAAGTATCAACACCCCTTAACCGGCTTCGAAAACCTGGGTTTTAATCAAGTCGCCATCCTCATAAAGGAAGACCGTTGCATTGTTGTGTTTGGGGATAATCAGCCAGATGTCCTCCCCGGGTTTTATGAAATTGTCGAATATAACGTTTGAAACTCCGTAACTGTTTAAGACGACCCGTATATGTCTTTTTAAAAAGCCGTCTTTAAGCCGGTATCTGAACAGGCTCCCCCTTTGTGAGCCGGGAAGATATCCCGGGTCTTTTGCACCGGGTTTTCGGTTGATAACAAGGTTGACAGTGGAACCTTCGATGACCCGATGTCCGGATAACGGTGCCTGATCGACAATGGTATTAAGGGCTTTTTCTTTGTGAAAAAAAGAGGTTATTGCGCCAAGCAGCAGATTTCTATTTTCCACCAGCGGAATTGCTCGGTCAAGGGAGAGCCCTCTAAGATCCGGCATTTGGTAGGCCCGTGGCCGGATTCCCATACTAACCAGGAGATTGACACATCCACCCCGGGTTGTCACGGTTTCTGGAGAAGGCACTTGTGCAATGATGGTCTCTTTTTTTATGATATTGTTGTAAGTACTGGATATTTCCCCCAGACACAAGCTGTTTTCTTCCAGAATGATTTGAGCCTGTTGAACCGAAAGCCCTTCAAGATTTGGCATCAAAATAAATTTTGGACCTTTTGAAATTATAATCCTGACATCACGTTCCTTTTTTATTTCCGATCCGGGTTCCGGGTCCTGGAAGATAACGTTGTTTTTGGGGACTTCGGCGCTGTATTCGGATCCTTCGACTTTGGTATTCAGTCCCAAATCTGTTAACAGCTCGAGCGCATAGACCACATCTTTTCCAATCAGATCCGGGACCACAACCGTATCTTCACTTTTGATGATGAGTGTGAGGGTCAAATACGCACTTCCAGCAACAATAAGGATAAATACAATAAACAGCGCGGCGATTTTTAATACGCGTGGGATCACGTTATACGTTTCATGGGGATGGAAAAAAAACCATCCATGTTGTGAAGATGCGGAGAAGTTTTAAAATATCCATCTTCGGTTATCAGAGAACGTGCTTTAACAGGTAATCCATCCGGACTTTTTTCTATAGCAAACTCCGAATGTTTATTCAAAAAACCTTTTATCACCGATTCATTCTCTTCGGGTTCCGTGCTGCAGACCGCATAAACCAGGACGCCTCCCGGCTTGACAAGATCTGCCAAGTTATCCAGAAATTTCGACTGTCTTTTTTGATGATCGAACAAATTCAGTTCCGACATGCGCCATTTTGCATCCGGATTTCTTCTTAAAACACCCAGTCCCGAACAGGGCGCATCTAAAAGAATACGGTCAAATTTTTTATGATCTTCTCTGTTGAAGGGTTCGTTGAGATCGTGGGTGCGGGTGGTCACAATGAAAATTCCCAGACGATACATCGCGGATTCCAGCCGGGCCAGCTTTTTTTTATTGTTATCCATGGCGATGAGCCTGCCGCGGCCGTTCATCATCTGGGCGATATGTCCTGTTTTTCCGCCAAGACCGGCACATGCATCTAAAACCGTTTCACCCGGCCGCGGATTCAGAAGAAGCGTCACCAACTGTGCGGCTTCATCCTGGACCTGGAATAGCCCGTCTTTAAAGGCCGCCAGTTCGGGAATGGATTTCTTTGGGCTTAAAAAAGAGACGCCGTCCGGAGCGTAGGGGGTGTAATCAATCTTTTCCACATGGTCTTCCAGGAAAATTTTGAGTTTTTTACGACGGGTCTTAAGCGTATTGCATCGTAAGGTTATGGGAGGAATGGTGTTGATTGCATCGCAGATCTGTCCGGTCTCGATCGGTCCGAACCGATCCAACCATCTTTTTATCAGCCATTTCGGATGTGACTTATTTACCGCCAGTGCCGATACAGGATCATTTTCAAGATCCGGAAAAGGAACGTGTTCATATTCTCTGGCAGCATGTCGCAGCAGCCCGTTTGCAAAACGCACAACGTACGGCGCGGCGACAGATTTTACCATTTCAACCGATGTGTTCACGGCAGCCGACACGGGAATTCTGTCCAAATATATGATCTGAAAAAGTCCGATCCGCAAAATATTGAGAACCCTGGGATCGATTTTGCCCAAACGGGTTTTTGAAAAATAGTCTATGATCCAATCGAGCCGCCCTTGCCACCTCAGAACGCCGTACACCAGGGCATGGACGAATGTTCGGTCCTTTCTGGTTAAAAGGGTATTTTTAGAGAGAAGATCATCTAAAATGTTATCGAGGGTATTATGCCCTTTATCAAGGGTGTTCAAGATATACAGCGAGGTTCTCCGTGCCGTGTCGGCCATACGCATAAGTCCTTGGATATCCCATCGATTCGAGCCTGACAGAATTTAGATGTCAGTGCAAAATTGTTCCGGGAGTCAAAGGGTATCCACGCAGGAAATCTTTAATCAAAAGACGCTTTCCGGAGGATCCCTGAATCTCCATAATAGACAAAACGCCTTCTCCGGCGGCGACCCGAAGTTCATCGGGAAATCCCCTGATCACGGTGCCCGGAGTTTCGGGAGTGTCCATAAAAATGGGCCTGGCCTTGAAAATTTTAAGGCGTTTGTTTTCATGAAAGGTGAAGGCGCCGGGCCATGGTGTGACCCCACGAATGAGCGATTCCAGGGTGCTGGCCGGCATCGTCCAATTCAAACGGCCGTCATTTTTTTTAAGAAGGGGTGCGTATGTGGCTCGGGAATGGTCCTGTGGAATAGGATGTATTTTGTCGGTTTTAAAAGAATTAAGGGTTCGGATCAAAAGGTTTGCGCCAAGTTCAGCCAGACGGTCATGAAGGCTCCCTGAAGTGTCGTCCGGCATCATTTCAATTTTTGAAGAAAGGAGGATGTCACCGGTATCCACACCTTCATCCATTAAAATAATCGTAATCCCTGTCTTTTTTTCTCCGTTTATGATCGCCCATTGGATCGGTGCAGGCCCACGATATTTCGGGAGGAGTGATCCATGAATGTTTAGGGTCGCAACTTTGGGTATTGCGAGGATGTTTTTGGGAATTATATGACCAAAAGCAACCACGACAATGAAGTCAGGTGGGTGTTTTTCCATAAGGTCCGAGAACTCGGCCGTTCGAATTGACGGCGGCTGAATGACTTCATATCCAAGGTTTATCGCAGCCTCTTTGACCGGCGGCGGGAAGACTTTGCGGCCGCGTCCTTTTGGACGGTCTGGCTGGGTGACCACCAACGCCACGTCTTGACCGTCTTTGTGAAGCGCATTCAGGGCGGGTACTGCAAATTCCGGTGTTCCCATGAAGATTATTTTGGCTGTTTTGTTCATCTGGTTTTTAAGTTCTTTTTTACCTTTCTTTTGTATATTCCTCTTTTTAAAGTGCTGATGCGGTCTATAAATAAGATGCCGTTTAAATGGTCGATTTCGTGCTGGAGGACCACCGCCAGCAATCCTTGGGCTTCCATACGCAACGGTTTCTCATTTCTGTCAAAACCTTCCACCAGAATAGACGCCGCGCGTTTTACATCGGCTCTGAAATCAGGGACACTCAAACACCCTTCTCCTTCTGAAATCGTTGTTCCTTCTCTCGATACGATCCTGGGATTAATCAGGACCTGTAAAGATCGTTCCGATTCTCGGGGTGAGACATCGTAAACAAGGAAACTTTGGTTAATGCCCACCTGTATGGCAGCCAGACCGATGCCAGGTGCTTGGTACATGGTGACGGCCATGCGCTCAATCATGTTCTGGAGTTCACCGTCGATGTTTTTAACCGGCTGGGTCGGCTCACTGAGGAATTTGTTGGGATATGTCAGTATTTCTATCGTTGCCATGTGTAAATTTCTATTTGTTTCCGGTTTGTCCGGTTTAACTGTACTATTTTCTCCGTTTTTCATATGAAACCTGTAATACGTTTACGCTGGTTACCATTGCGGAAATAAGGCCGGCAATAATAACAGGAAATATCTGAATTGCATGATTTGCCAAGGTATAACCGGCGGCATCTTTTGAAGAAACCCCGAAAAGCAATAGGGCAAAGACACCCCCTGCCTCCCAAATTCCCCAGTAGCCGGGAACAGAAGGGAGGGCAATAAAAAAACAGATTATTATCATAACCGCGGTGATTTCAACAAACGACAGTTCTATGCCCGGGCAGCCGAGGGCCATTAAATAATATGAAAAGGCCGCCAGACCCCAAATAAAAAAAGATAGGCCGATACAGGCACATATCTTTGTGGGATATTTAACCAGGGTAAAACCAGAGGCAAAATTGTCGACAAATCTCACCATGGGTTCGCAAACTCTTTTAAGGATTTTTTTTTTAAATTCCGGTCCTGCAAAGAAAAGCATCGACGGAATTCTTGTGATTAAGCCGTTTATAATGTTTCGGGTTTTGCTGAAGCCAACCATGGCGATTCCGACAATCAGTACCAAGAGGAGTTTAAACGTCCCTTCACCGGCTGCCACCAGCGTTGCCCTGTTGAGATGGTAATTGCCGAAAACAATATCGAGATCAGGATCGATTTGAACCGTGGCGAGCATTGCTGCGAAAAGAACGATCAGTATGCTGACGTCAAAAAAACGTTCAGCAGCTACCGTGGCAAGCCCTGTAGAAAAAGGAATGTTTTCCTTTTTTTGCAAGACGGCAGGCCTCGCCACTTCCCCAACCCTTCCCGGCAGGATACAGTTGATCATAAAACCGATCATCAGCGGATGGAATGCCCCCCAGAAACTTATTTCGCCGGTCGATTCGAGTATTATCTTCCATCTGTATGCTCTTAAGGCAAAGCTGATTAAAATCACGAGAACCGACGGGAGTATCCAAAAATAATTGATCGATGCAAGGTAGACCAAAAGCTCATCAAATGGGACATTTCTAAAGGCCAGATACAGCGCCAGAACAGATACTGCCCCTCCCAAAATCAGGGAAATACGGATGTTGTTTTTCATATGAATATCATTAAAGATCGGAGTTAAGGCCGCGCTCAAAAAGTGTTCCACATCTTGGTACCCCGATCCATCCCGCACAGCAACATTGCGCGTCGATTAAAACAGCCAGGATATGGGCTCGCCTCGAGCCTTGCCATGGATGCGTGTCGGTTCCTGAAAGATGTAAATTTATTTCTTCGCGAACCTTGAGTAAAAGGATCGAGGGTTATCAAGACAGGATTTTGCGTGCCTTTTCGATATCTTTTCTGATGGCATCGGACAGTTCGGTAATATCGGAAAATTTTATCTCGTCTCTGATGCGCTGTACAAAATTTACACGGATTTTCTGTCCGTAGATGTTTTCATTAAAGTCGAGAATATGGACTTCTACGGAGAAGACACCATCGTCAAAAGTGGGGCTGTAGCCGATGTTGGCAACACCCTGGTATTTTTTCTCCATGCGATCTACCGTAACAGCATAGACCCCGTTTTTTGGACACAGTTCATCATGCAACGTAATGTTTGCTGTGGGAAATCCAAGAAGTCTTCCGCCCCTATCGCGTCCGGTGGCCACAACCCCTCTGATCTGGTAATAGCGGCCCAAAAGTTTTTTAGCCCCGGCCACCTCGCCCGCCATGACAAGTTCACGGGTCCGGGTGCTGCTGATTCTGTCCGGCAAGCCCTTTGATGCCTGAACCCAGTCGGCAACGATGACCTCAAATCCGAAATTGTCGGCATAGGTTTGTAAAAGATCTAAATTCCCCTCACGATTTCTGCCAAATGTATAATCTTTTCCAACAACAATGGCCTTCATGCCGATACATTTCAACAGGAGGTCTTCAACAAAATCTTTCGCCGAAATTGCCGCAAATGCCTTGTTAAAATGCATACATATAAGAACATCTATTCCTGAGTTTTCAATGAGTTCAATTTTCTGTTCGTTCAGGGTTATGAGGGGCAAATGCCCATTTTGTTTTAACACACGAACCGGGTGTGGGTCAAAGGTCATCACAATCGAGGTGCCGCCGATGGTGTCGGCCTTTTCTATCACCTCATGAAAAAGAGCCTGATGTCCAATATGGACACCGTCGAAATTGCCGATGGTAATCACGGCATTTTTATACGGTTTTACAATCTTATCGATATTCTCAACGAGTTCCATTATAATTTTTCCCAGCCGGTAACATGGGTCTTGACAAAATTAAAGAAAGGTTTATATAAGATATCCTTTATATTAAATCAATCCTTTAAACGATATTATTCATGCCGAAGTGGCGGAATTGGTAGACGCGCTAGGTTCAGGGTCTAGTAGGGGTTTCCCTGTGGGAGTTCGAGTCTCCCCTTCGGCACCATAACAAAAACGAATTTATCGGGCCCTTTTTCTTATATTTGTAAGGAAGGGCTTTTTTTTGTTTTAACCAATGATTATAGTATAAAATTGTTAAGTTCTAATCTAAGCCCCTTTGTACGATTTTCAAGGTGCTAACATATTTTTTTTCTTTATTTTTTTTGCCCTGAGATGCTAAGGATTAAAAATATGGCTTAAAAGTTATGAAATTGGAGGGCGGATTTGATAAAACCCTTTAATATCATGAGGATATGGAGGTGACCTCTGAAATATTCAAATAGTTTCTGGAAATTTTTTGTGTCCGTAAAGCTTACCGTGGTGCTTTTGCTGTCGATTGCCGGCACATCGATTTTGGGAACGATTGTTCCCCAGAATGAAGATCCTGCTGCATATTTCAGGGCATACGGAGAATTTGTTTACAGACTTTTCGATGTGCTCGGCATTTTTGACATGTATCATTCATGGTGGTTTCAGTTTCTGCTGCTTTTGCTGACCATAAATATTGTGGTATGCTCAATAGACCGTATATCCGCTACGTGGAAAATTGTATTTGTCAAGAATCCTTCGTTCAATCTTTCAAGGTTCAGAAACCTTTCTCAAAAGGAAACGTTTGCCGGCAATCATCCCCCTAAAGCGTTGGGGAAAATATATCAACCGATTGTTTCAAAATATTTTGGATATACCCGGGTTGAACAGACCGACCAGGGGTTATGTATCTTTGCCGAAAAATGGCGGTGGACCCGCCTGGGGGTTTATGCGGTACATCTGAGTGTCATTTTGTTGTTACTCGGCGGTCTGATGGGATCGCTTTTCGGTTTTGAAGGATTTGTCAATATTCCGGAAGGTGAAAAAGTTGACAGCATCCGGATCAGAAACACCGGGAAAATCCACTATCTGGGGTTTGAAATCAAATGCGAAGATTTTAATATCAGTTTTTACAACAACGGCGCGCCCAAGGAATACCGATCGCGTTTAACCATTATCGAAAAGGATACGCCGGTATATCAGAAAGATATCATTGTAAACGACCCGCTTCGTTATAAAGGGGTTAATTTTTTTCAATCCAGCTACGGCAAGATGCCCTCGAATTCCACTTTTAAAAACGAGACCCCGGCGACGGATCCTTCCGGAGAGATCACATTAAATTTTACCAACCGAAAATCAGGGGCGTCATTTCGGATAAAAACCGTCTTGGGTAAGCCGGTGGATCTCTCTGAAGGTTTTGGTAAATTCGTTATCGTGGAATACATAAAAGCGGCTGAATTCCGCGGCCAGAACATTGGGGAAGCCTATAAGGGAATTCTGACTCCAACGGACGGAAACCCTTTGGACGTCCTATTGCCTTTGCATTTTCCGAATTTTGATCGTATGAGAAAGGGTGCTTTGGTTATTTCTGTGGCAGATCAAGAAGCCGAGGCGTTCAACTTTGGTGAAAGATCCGAACAGCGGTATTACACCGGTCTCCAGGTGACAAAAGATCCGGGAGTTTTGGTGGTGTATGCAGGATTTATCATGATGATTATCGGGTGTTATATCACTTTTTTCATGTCGCATCAAAGGGTCTGTATCGAAATCATAAAAGGAAAAGCAAAAAGCAGGGTCATCGTTACGGGTACGGCCAACAAAAACAAAATGGGAATGCAGCAGCGGGTCAAAAAACTTTCGGAAAAATTGGCCAATTTATAATGATGTTCATCAAGACGATATGGATCTTAAAGCGTCAATTATCAGGGGATAAACAATGAGCAGTTCGAATTTACTATCGATCACAACGTTTATTTATGGAGCGGCGGCATTTTTTTATATTGCCCATCTGGTTTTCAAAAAACCGTTGCTGGGAAGACTGGGCACATGGACCGCTTTATTCGGTGTTGCCGGAAACGTTGCCGGCATTGTCATGCGGTGGGTGGAATCTTACCGCTTGGGTATCGGACATGCCCCGCTTTCTAACATGTATGAATCTTTGGTCTTCTTTTCCGGTACCATTATCATTATCTATCTTGTGGTGGAAAGACAGTACGAAAATAGAATCATGGGCGCCTTTGCCACACCCATAGCATTCCTTGCCATGGCGTATGCATCCATGTCTCCCAATATCAATGATCGTATTCAGCCCCTGGTTCCGGCATTGAAAAGCAACTGGCTGATTGCCCACGTTATCACCTGTTTTTTGGGGTATGCCGCCTTTGCAATCGCCTTTGGCATGAGCCTGATGTATCTTTTCAGGCAAAAAGATGTCGAGGGCAAGAGCAGTTTGATCGCTCGTTTCCCTAAATCCCAGGTCCTGGACGAGTTGAATCATCAAATGGTCATGTTCGGTTTTCTCTTTTTGTCCGTCGGTATCATCACCGGCGCTGTCTGGGCAAATTCGGCCTGGGGAAGTTACTGGTCATGGGATCCCAAAGAGACCTGGTCTTTGATTACCTGGTTTATTTATGCAACCCTGCTGCATGCCAGGATGGTGCGGGGGTGGTATGGCAAGCGAATCGCTTATCTTTCAATCATTGGATTTATGGCGGTTTTATTCACATATTTTGGTGTTAATCTTCTGCCCGGCCTGCACAGTTACGGATCCGTATAAAAAAGTGAAAAGGGGAGTAGGCAACCATGAAGATATTTATTACCGGAGGATCCGGTTTTGTCGGCACCCGTCTGATACATGATCTTATAGACAGAGGGCACCGTGTTATTGCGGTGGGGACATCTTCAGCCCATAAAAATCCCCCGAATGAAAATTTTCGTTACATTTCAGCGGATACGACCTTAAAAGGGCCATGGCAGGATGCCCTTGAAGATGTTGATGCAATCATCAATCTGGCAGGTAAAAATATTTTCAAACTGTGGCGTGATACGTATAAAAATCAAATATATAATAGCCGTATTTTAACCACTCGAAACCTGGTTGAAGCCGTGCCCGAAAGGAAAGGGATCATACTTTGCAGTACATCTGGTGCAGGATATTACGGAAACCGGGCTGATGAGATGTTAACAGAGGATGCTTTACCCGGAAATGATTTTTTGGCCAAAGTCTCCATCGACTGGGAAAAGGCGGCTTTTCTGGCCGAAAAAAAAGGGGTCAGAGTTGCTGCAATGCGTTTTGGCGTGGTTCTGGATAAAAACGGCGGGGCACTGGCCAAGATGATCCCGGCGTTTAAATCTTTTGCAGGAGGTCCTCTGGGAAAGGGCCTCCAGTGGTTTCCATGGATTCATATGGATGATCTTATTTCAGCGATCCATTTTATTCTTGAAAACAACGATATAAAAGGCCCTGTCAACTTCTGCGCTCCGAATCCAATCAGAAACCGTGATTTTGGCAAAGCACTCGGCAATGTTCTGAAGCGGCCGTCTTTTATGAAAATACCTTCGTTTATGATTCGTCTTGTTATGGGTGAAATGGGGACATTGCTGACGAACAGCCAAAAGGTGATTCCCCATAAGCTTTTGCGTCATGGTTTTAAGTTTCAGTATCCTGACATCGACGCTGCGCTGGGAGATATTTTTAAATAGCGGTAATATGTTATTTAGTCCTGAAAAACCTTGTCCTCAGGGCCCGGTTAAAAACAACGGCGATGCCATCTTAATCGGTTGACAGCTGGAATATTGGAATAATGGAGTGTTGGAGTAAGGAGTAATGGGTTTAGTGGAATTCTATCTATTTTTAGATGTATAATGACAAGATGTGTACAGTTCTGGGATACGGGTTCTGCGTTTTGGACCCTGTGATTAAAATAAGATATCTTCCGCTTTTAATATCCAATATTCCATTACTCCAGCACTCCATCATTCCGGCTGGCATATACGGTAGACTTCACCCCTCTGGGGTGGCACCAAAACCGGATCCTCTGGGCCCGGATTATTTACGCTTATTTGAGGAATAACCTGATGCTGGAAAACCTGAGCATAACGGAATTTTTGGAAAAAACCGCGTCGAGGGACCCGGTTCCAGGGGGCGGAAGTATAGCGGCGTTGAGTGCTGCCATTGCGTCGAGCCTTTCGGAAATGGTGG
>JAQYVT010000100.1 GCA_030145345.1 Desulfobacterales bacterium | reverse complement strand
CTTGAGAAACATGATCAATTTTATCAGTACCATGAGTATTTCTGTGATTCTTATTCAGAAAAATTACGTTTTTAGACCCAATAATCCAACACCCCATTATTCCAACACTCCAACTGTTTGAGTTGAAGTTTATACTACACCCCTGTGGGGTGAAACCAAAGCCTGGTCCTCTGGGCCAGGATTCTTTACTCATGTGCGTTGTTGTTCTTCGGTGTTTATTTCAACACGAATGTAACGACGATCACGCTATTTTTCCCTTCTTTCAATGTCGGGAATCGGAGTTCTTTGAGTTTTTTGAGCATACAGCGTTCAAAAATTTTATCGTTTGTGTCGTCCTTATCCAGATGAACGTTTAAAACGCGACCTGCACGATCTATCGTTATTTTGAACACGACATTCCCTTTTATACGGGGCTGTTTTTTCAGGGCGTTTTGGTAACATTGGTTGAAATCGTGAAGGTGTTTTTTCAGCAGTTTCTGAACAGATTGATCAGAAACGCCGTCTGTTACCGTAACGTTGCCCAATTTTACATGGCTTTTCTCGCGGATGGACGCATCCATTTCCGGCTCGGAAGTCGAGCGGTCTTCCTTTTTGCGTTCAAGGCTTTCTTCAAGGACTTGATTCTTCATGGCCGATACCAAAGGTGCGGCTGCAAAGGAGGAGACCGATTTTCCGGCAAAAGGTCGCTTCCCTCCTACGGCATAATCGGAGACGCCCAGGGGTAAGGGAAGGGGTTGCTTGACGGTGACCGCCTGCCCATCCTGGAGGCGAACCCGGGTGTCTACGGCGACAAATGAAGTATATGCTGTTAGCAGGTTATACGTCAGTCCCAGGTTGGTGACTTCTCTAACCCGCTCGTCCTGACGGTCGAGCCGGTTGTAGTCGGCCAAAAGGGCGATCCGGTGCCGTGCCCACAGGTAGCGTAATGCCGAGTTTGTTTTCAAGGGCGTTATCTTGGAGACATCCACCTTTTTTGAAAAGGGATGCTTTCCGGTAAAACCCTTTATGGAGATGGTGCCGCGAGGTCTGCCCCGCCATTTTCCGAAGACAATGACGGGCCGATCCGCCAGAACATCCGGAACGCTGGGCGGTTCCACATGGTAGGTCTCGAACCGGCCGAAGTCGATTTCGATTCCGGTCAACACCGGTGATTCAATGAGCTTTCTGAATTTGTTGGCCGTTTCAGGTGCTTGTTCAGGATTGGTAATGACAAAGGGCTCTCCCATCCCCACCCGTGCCATCCCTTCGATGAGGTGGCGGTTGACGCTGGATCCGATGCCGAACGTAAACATATTGGCTTTACCGAGATTGTTCCGGATCAGGTCAAATGCCTCGGCTTCCACCGAGACGTACCCGTCGGTGGCAATGACAATACTTCGGGAGTATCCTTTGGTTTTTGGCAGAAAAAGGGCTCTTTTCAGGGCCGGCAAAAGTCTCGTGCCCCCGCCGCCGCGCTGACGTTCAATGGTGTTTATGGCCCGTGTGATGTTTCCTTGGGTTGCCGACAAGGAGTGTTCCGACATCAGGTGGGAACTTCCGGCAAACAGAAGCACATTGAACCGGTCTGTGGAACGAAGATTGCCGATGAGATCCTTGAGAAGTTTTTTGGATATGTTCAGGGGAAACCCGTTCATGGACCCGGACACATCCACAATAAATATGTATTCACGGGGGGGGATCTGGTTTTTTAAAACCTTTTTGGGCGGTTGCATCATAAGGAGAAAAAAGTTTTCATTTTTTCCTTCAACAAGGAGAAGTCCGGTTTCAATCTTGCCGCCGGCAAGCCGGTATTTCAAAATGAAATCCCGGTTGCCCCCGTGTTTTTCGGACGGATTGAGATGAACCCTGGCAAATGCGGGTCCCTCGTAATCGACGCGGGTCTGATGTGAAGAACAGGTGATGTCCTTGATGGGCAGGCCCGCCGCAATATCGACGGTCATATTGAAGGTATACATTGGCGGCTCTCCCTGATGCAGATATGGATTGGCGGTCCACGTTTCATCAGGGTCGGTTTCATGGGATGCCGGGTCTACATAGCGGGGTCCGACAACCGTGGGATAGACGAATTCATAAACAGTGTCCGTGGGGACCAAAAGTTCGGTATATTTGAGTTCCACCGTGATGACGTCAGACGGTAAGATGTTGGCCACATTCATCTGAAAAACATTGGGCCTGTGCTGTTCCAGAAGCGATGCACTTTTCCCGTCCTGTTTGGCCTGGTTGTATTCACGCCGCGCCTGCTCGCGTTCGCGGATTTTGGCCGTAATGGTACGTTCTCCGACGGTCATTTTCATTCCGTAAACCGCCGCTCGAGTGGATGCCGGAAAGACATAGACGGCTTCCAGCGGTTTCTTGCCTTCGTTTTTATAGACCTGTGTGACCTTGACATCGGCGATGACGCCTGAAATTTTGACGTCGGCGTGTGTGGATTTTAAAGGGAGCCGGTCCAGGTCCGGATCGTCGCTCCGTACCAGGAAATATGGGGACAATGTTCTGTTTGCATCACTTTCCTGCTGTGCGTAGGAAGTGTTCCCAACCATTACCATTACTGCAAGGATAACGATAACACATATTTTTTTCTCTTGGGTCATTGTTCCAACCTCCTTGGGTCATTTTTTTGTCCTTTGGTTCCGTTAGACAAGGAGATTGAGAAAAAGTTCCCGAAAAATTTCCATGGGTGAGGGGATTATGAAGGCTGGGGCGCAAACAGTTGGAATCGCATTTCTTTAGCTTCGCAAAGATTTATGAATAAAAAACGTTTCGATGCGTTTTCAAAAAAAATGTTGTTTGGGGAACAGCCAGTGAAAAATTGACACAAACCGGCATGGCGATGACCCGTATGCCACCACCATGCCGTTTTTATGGATGGAGTTTGAAGTTTAATCGTCGGTTACGAAGGGAAGAACCTCTATTTTAACTTCTTTTGCGTCGTTAAAATCTTTAAACAACTCATTTAATGTATTGGATGTAACGTTTTTCTGGGACATGGATGCTTTGACACTAATATAGACGGTCCCATTTTTACTGCTGACATCCGCCAAAGGAAATTCATCAATTATCTTGGCTTTTGCCGAAGCAGCTGAATACAAATCGTTGAGAATAATTTTAGATTCAGTCGTGGTCTGGAAACAAGGTCGTTTTACTGCATTAATCAATATGTCTACAGCATCGTCTGCCTTCAAATTATCAATATGCAGAACGATATCGTAGAGGCTCGAATCTACGGTATCTTTACCATAAAGATACAGGCCCCATTTCCGCCTTTCGTCATCGTCTTTTTTTAAGATATAACGGGCGTCCTTTTCAGAAATATTCTCCCGTTTCATTTCTTCTTTGATTCGATATTCCAAATCTGCAATAATTCGGACTTTAAGAACATGGGGCACGCCTTGGAGGAAAAAATGGCCTGCTAAACCATGATAGACAACATTATCCTTTTGCACATGGTTTAAGAGCGCCTCCCGTATATAACTGATGTATTTTTCTTTTCCGTAATGGAAACGATTAAGAATCGAGGGCGCATCATGAAGTGCTCGAATAAGCTTAATCTCGGGAACATTAAAATATTCTGAAGCATCGATGAGAATGTCTCTTGAAATGCATTCATATCCCAACTTTTGCGCCATCTTCTCCGCGATCTTTTTACCTTTACTATACGATCCTCTAGAAATTGTAATTACAGACATTTTAGCCCGCCTTTCTTTTAAAATAAGTTTTATTGTTCAATCGTTAAAATGGATTATCTTTTTAAAAAGTCCAAATATACTGCCACAAAGTGATATGTCAACAGTTTAAGGCGTCAACCGGATTAAAACCGACAAGGGCATCAAAAAAATCCCTGATAGAAAGATAACATCCGAAGTTTGTGCCAAGGATATATCTCCCGTTAAAGGCTTAAAAAATAGACGCGTATCGTAGTGCCTGCAATTCGGAATCGACCCATGGCGGTGGTATTCACGAATTTTTGAAACACGCGGTGGGGATATAAAAAGGCAGGGGATAAACGCCCTTGCCTTTATGTTTTAACACAGGATAGGTAAATTTTAAAAAAAATCCAGACTTTCAGTGAAGTTTTAAACGTCGGTGTTGCCGTTGCCGGTTCAAATGGGGTTCATTGCCGTCTAATACTTCCTTTTTAAAATTTTCGATTTGGTATTGTTATATTCTTTTTCAGTAATGATGCCATCTTTGTATGCTTTTTCAAGATCCATTAATTCTTGACCGACGGTTGTGTTTGAAGCTTTGATATCGGTACCTCCACCCCCACATCCGATAAAACCGGCACCAAGGGTTAGAAAGATGAATACGGTAAAAACTCTTAGAAAATTCATGTTCAAACCTCCTCCTTTTAATTGTTATTGGTTTGTTCTCGGTGAAAACCTATTATCACTAGGGAAAAAAATTAAAGTTGATCAAGCGTACTAAGGGCTTTAAGCGGTGGGATAACAGCCGTCTGGTTTTTACGGATACCCAACACCCGATGCGTCCTGATTTTAAAGGTTAAATAAAAAAAGATTCTTATGGCAGGTCTTCCACGGGTATTGGTTTTCAGACACTCCAATCATATCAGCTATGGGTAAAAAATCAAGATTTTTTATACGCGCCCCATGGCAAAACGTTTTTCGGTAAAAGACAAAACATACTCGTCGGGAGGATTTAAACAGATTCTAAGGGGAAAACAGTGTCGAATAATTTTAATGCGGATAGATGAAACTGATACGAACCTGAATGGTATCCAGATCTTTATCAGAAAAAGGGGGGGGAGGGGCCTGGAATGTGGCCAAGCGGCCCAATTCTCTACAAAATGATGGATAGCTCTGAGCAGGGATTTCCGCGTCAATCCATTTTAATCGATCGGTCTGACGATCAATTTCTACGAAGGAAACCTTTCCTTGGGCGCGGCGGATGATATTTTCCAAACGGGGAAGCAGGTCGGCAACCGGCTCGCTCTGCTTGGTCGTGACGTTTTTTTCAAAGAAATCACTGTCGGTATTCTCGGTTCCGGCGGCTTTCTCGTCCTTTTTGGGGAGTTGAGCCGCTTCCATGGCAATCCCCGGTCTGTAAACACCTCCGGTAAAGTCTGTTTTGAGTACCAGAGCAAGTTCGATGGTCTTATCTTTTATAACCGGCGGCGCCTCTTGGGCCTTTCCAAGAACAGATGCGGGTGGTTCGGATTCCCTTTGGATTGAAGGTTGAACGGTGGTTGTTGCCTTGGATTTCCGGGTTAATCGGATTTGTTCTTTGTCTGATGGTGCTGGCGGGACTGGTTCAAGGACCGGAGCCGCGCTTTTGGCTTCCTCTTTAAATGCCGGCTTCATACGGTCTTCTATTGGCTTTTCGGCCGATTTTTCGGATATGGAATCTGAAAGCATCCGTACCGACGGGCCCTCTTTCTGTTGAATGTTAAAAACAAAAAAAACGAGAATGGTGATGGTCGCCGCCGCGGCAAACTCCAACGGGATCTTGATGCGGAATGGAATAAATAATTTTCGAATTATCCCGTCTAAGCTAAATCGAGAATCCATGCGTTCATGAATTTTTTCAAGAAAATCTGCCGGCGCTTCGACCGGATCCATGGCGTGCAATTCTTCGACCATCTCGGTCAATGAAGCGAGGTCTTCTTTACAGCTTTTGCAGGTGGAAATGTGGTTCTCAACCGCTGCACGGTCGTTTGCATCTAAAGTGCCATCGATAAATTCGGACAAACGTTCCTGAATTAAGGCACACTCCATTTTATCTCCTTCCTTTTAGTCTATTCCTTAACTCGAGCCTTCCCCTTGCAAGTCTCGATTTGACGGTGCCGAGACTCAGCCCGGTAATATCTGCAATCTCCTGATAAGACAGCCCCTGGATGTCACGGAGCACAACCATCTGGTTTTGCGTCTCGGGCAGTGAATTTATGGCATTTTGAATTAGCATCAACCGCTCTTTTCTTTCAAGTTCGTTTGCCGGAGATGGTGAGCCGTTTTCGATTTCATGGAAAGGGTTGCCGTTTTTTGAACTTTTCGGGCGTTCTATGGAAACGGTCTTTTTTTTCCATCGGTATGCGGATGATTTCACCCTGTTTTTGCAGGTGTTCATGGCAATCCGGTAAAGCCAGGTGGAAAATGCCGATTCGAACCTGAACTTTTTTATGGAGTTGAAGATTTTTATGAAGATCTCCTGGGCACAATCGTTGGCTTCCTGGTAATCTCCTAAAAACCAGAAGACCATGTTAAACAATTTATCTTTGTGTTTGAGGACCAGTTCCTCAAATGCATCAACATCGCCGGCCTGAATGGCCCTGACAAGTTCTGTATCTCGGTCGGATAGACCGTCCGGGTTGTTAATGTCTTTGTTCATTCTGTTTAGACAATGATCTTTCTGAAATGTTCCGTCCGTCAAAAAAAATTTTCATTCCCTGCAGCGCCACTTTCTAATATTCAGCATAACCAAGAAAAAATTCAATCACAACCATAATTCGTTTTTAAATAATTTCAAAAACAATCGCTTGATCTATTTATGAAGGTTTCGTAAAAATTTAAACAAACGACTTTTTACGAATTCCGCCTCTTTCGCAGGGTGAAAAAATGTATTATATGAGGGGTTCATCGATTTTAACGCGACCCGTGAATATCGGCACGAAACCAGGGCTGCCAATTTTATAACCACCGATCAAGACCCCGATGCGTTCATGGCAGAATCCCCATCGTACCGTTATAAATAACACCTTTATAAAAAAGAACATTTATCCGTTTAATGGTTGCATAAAAAAATAATATCGGTTAGGCATGGGCAAAATATAGCTTGGTCAAAGGATTCTGTTATGAAGCGTCTGCTCTACGCGGTTCTTATTCTGTTTATTACGGCACAAACCGGTTTTACGGATGACAAGGACAGTGCAAAAAAAATATTGGCAAGTAAGCTGGATGCGGCCATTGCCGTTTTGCAGAAAAAAAACATGGACCAGAAGGAAAAAGACAGACGAATTATCGAAATCGTCACACCGATATTCGATTTCCCGTTCATGGCGAAACTCTCTTTGGGAAGAAAGAACTGGCCCGGCCTTTCAAAAGAAAAAAAGGAAAAATTTACCGATCTTTTTATTAAACGATTGGAGGCGTCGTATCTCGAAAAACTGGCTCTTTATACCGACGAAGCCCTCGTTTATAAAACCCCGGTTCAAAGTGGAAGAAAGGTTGAGATACCGACGGAAGTGATTTCCAAAGATAAAATAATATCCATGACATATAAGCTTTATAAATCAAAGCGAAACTGGAAGATCTATGACATGGAGATCGAAGGCATCAGCATTATCGTGACCTACCGGTCTCAGTTTGACCAGATCCTCGAGAAAGGAACCTTTGAGGATCTTCTGCTGAAACTGGAGACCCCGGAAAATAAATGACATTCTTTTAGGGCCACTCGGCCCGAACACTTCTGTTTCAGCAATGGATATGACACACTATTCTACTCTGCCAACACAGTTTTTCCGTAAGGTCGTCATCGGGCGGCCGAAACGAGTTATTGTCTTCATTTTGGCGGTGGTTTCTTTTCTCGGTTATAACGCAAAGGATTTTAAGCTTGACGCATCCGCGGAAACCCTGGTCTTGCAGAATGACAAAGATCTTGAATACTCGAGACTTATCGATTCCCGGTATGGGCTGCAAGATTATTTGATAATGACTTACGCCCCTAAGGGGGACCTGTTTTCAGACACGGCGTTGGCAAACCTGTCCCGCCTGAGTGATGCGTTGAGGACGTTGAAAAGCGTGTCGTCCGTGGTTTCAATACTGGACGCTCCGCTGCTTGAAAGCCCGCCGGTTCCCATCAAAGAACTGGTGGACAATATCCAGACCCTTGAATCTCCCACCGTTGACAAAAAGCTGGCAAAAATAGAGTTTAAGAACAATCCGCTATATCAAAACCTTCTGGTAAGCCCTAACCTTAACATCACATCTTTGCTTATCTATTTCCCTGTCAATGACGTCTATCGGGACCTGCTGGCCCGCCGCAACAATTTTCAGAGAAAAAAAGCTGCAGGACCGCTCTCTGCGGAAGAGGCGGCTGAATTTAAAGCGGTCATTGAACAATTTGAAAAGTGCCGGGAGGAGATGAAGAAGACCCGGCATCAAGATATTGCTGCAATCCGTGGGATTATGGACAACTTTCGCCAGGACGCCGAACTCTTTCTTGGCGGCGTCAGCATGATTGCAGACGATTTGATCAGCTTTATCAAAAATGATTTGAAAGTTTTCGGCCTCGGCGTATTGTTTTTTCTGATCCTCACGTTAGGTATAATTTTTAGAAAGATACGTTGGATCTTTTTGCCGATAATCTGTTGTGCGTTTTCAGCAATCTCCATGATGGGGCTGCTGGGATTGTTCGGCTGGGAAGTAACGGTGATATCCTCTAATTTTATATCGTTACAGCTCATCATTACAATGGCCATAACCATCCATTTGATTGTTCGGTACCGCGAACTCTGTTCTAAAAACCCTGAGGCCGGGCAGCGGGAACTTGTCCTCGATACCGTCCGTTTCATGGGAAAGCCCTGTCTGTATGCCGCGCTGACGACCATTGCCGGGTTCGGTTCACTGCTTCTCGGCGATATTCTGCCGGTGATAACATTTGGATGGATGATGAGCGCCGGTATTTCTCTTTCTCTGGTAATGACTTTCCTTCTGTTCCCTTCCGTTTTGATGCTGATGGATAGAGAGACGCCCCCGGTCAGAAAAGATGCACGGTTTTCATTAACGCCCTTTTTAGCCAGATTCACAGAGACCCACGGTTTAATAATTCGGGTAACCTGCGGCATCGCCTTTATACTCAGCGCGGTTGGGATCACCCGGCTGACGGTTGAAAACAGCTTTATCGACTACTTTAAACATACCACCGAGATATATCAGGGAATGAAAGTCATCGACCAAAACCTGGGCGGTACCACCCCTTTCGACGTCATTATCGATTTTGATAAAGATGAAGCATCTGAACCTATTGCTGAATCTGAGGCCGGCCAAAACAATCAGGATGTGTTCGACGAGTTTGATGAATTTGATACTGCGGCAGATAAAGATAAATACTGGTTTACTTCTTCTAGAATGGCCCGGATCATGAAGATCAATGATTATCTGGACAGCCTTCCGGAAACCGGTAAAGTCCTGTCTCTGGGGACAATGATGAAAGTCGCTGAAAAGCTCAACAACGGCAAGCCCCTTGATAATTTCCAACTGGCCCTCCTCTATAGCGAGATTCCTGAAAAGTACAAAAGCATGGTGTTAAACCCCTATGCATCTATAAAAAATGATCAGGTTCGTTTTTCAGTCCGTGTGAGAGATTCCGAAAAAACACTAAAACGTGACCGGTTGCTGAAAAAGATCCGGCAGGATCTGGGCAGCAATTTCGGTTTAAAGACAGAGCAGATCCATTTGTCCGGGATGCTGGTGCTATATAACAATATGCTGCAGAGCCTATTCCGATCACAAATTCTTACTCTGGGCGTTGTCATACTGGCGCTGATGGGCATGTTTATGATTTTGTTTAAATCTTTGAAAATCGCGTGTATCGCCATTTTCCCAAACCTGCTTTCCATTGGCGTTGTCCTGGGTGTTATGGGATGGCTGAATATCCCAATGGACATGATGACCATTACCATTGCTTCCATCAGTGTGGGGATTGCCGTGGATGATACCATTCACTATATCCACAGATTTAAATCCGAGATGGCGATGGATCCTAACTATATCGAGGCAATGTATCGGTGTCATGGCAGCATCGGCCATGCAATGTACTATACATCGGTGACCATCATCATCGGTTTTTCAATCCTGGTGTTGTCCAATTTTATTCCCAGTATTTATTTCGGCCTCCTGACCGGATTGGCCATGTTCATTGCCTTAATTGCTTCGCTGACGCTGTTGCCCCAGTTGTTGATCCTTATTAAGCCGTTTGGTCCCGGAGCCCAAGGGAATTCGGAGGGTATTTGATGACATGAACAAAAAACAGGTGACCCATCTGCTGCTGCTGCTCTTGTTTTCCGCTTTTTTGTCCACAGGATGTGCTCACAAATCCGTGAAGTCCTTACCTGAAACATCTGACGATTCCCCAATCACCCAGGCCCGGGAGACAATACCCGACAAAGCCGAACAGACACCGTCAAGCCCGGATGTTGAAGATAGTATTGAAGACGATTTTTTTGATGAGGAGTTTGAAGCGCAACAGGTTCTGGTGGCCGATCCCCTTTCTTCCTGGAACAAAGGTATGTTTCATTTCAACGACAAACTCTACTTCTGGGTGCTCAAGCCTCTGGCCAGGGGATACATGGAAATTACTCCGGATTATTTCAGAAGGGGTGTAAAAAATTTTTTTTATAACCTTACGATGCCCATGCGATTTGTCAACTGCCTCCTTCAAGGCAAAGGAAATGCAGCCGCGTCTGAATTCTCCAGGTTTGTTGTCAACACCACAGCCGGTGGTCTTGGTTTTGGAAATCCGGCAGATCAAAATCCTGATCTTGTTGTTTCCACAGGTGAAGACCTCGGCCAGACATTTGGCAAGTACGGCATCGGCAATGGATTCTATATTGTGTGGCCGATGTTGGGCCCCTCCACCCTGCGTGACTCAGTGGGATTGGTGGGGGACTTTTTCTTGAATCCCCTCAGTTATGTTGAGTACTCGGAAACGTGGGTGGCCGTAAAGAGTTTAGATTTGGTCAATCAGACGTCCTTTCACATCGGTGAATATGAGGCCCTCAAAAATTCGGCTTTAGATCCTTATGTCGCACTCCGCAATTCCTATCTGCAGTACAGAGAAAAGAAGATAAAAGAATAACGGGTGAAACGCTGTTCGGGATCCGGCGTTAGACGGTTGAACTGGAGCAGCGGGCCCAGGTGAAATATGCGTTGTCCCCGCGGAATAGGAAAGAGACTTATACCCCCCCTGTGATCTGCAGGCCTAACGGGCACACCGGGGCAACCGATTGTTAAAACAGGTCCATTTCGCGATCATTAGAACACAGCGAAAAGCAGGGGGTGCCAATCCCGAGCAAATAACTTGATTTTTTTGAAAAAGTTGTTATCATTTAACATCGAACAGGATCGAAAAAGCCCTGCTTTAGAAAATATCATCGTGGTTTAGCGCACCATTTATTAGAAGCTAACTCAAAAATGACAGATTACGCTCAAGGGTAAGGCGGTATGGAACGCAGCCGTTGGGCATTGGATGCATTGGGCTGGCTTATAAATAAAAAGGGCATCCCATGGATTATGATGGCGTGCCCTTAGCATTTTGATTGCGAGATCTAATCAATAAAATTAACCCAAAAAATCAAAAAGATCGTTCCCTTCATCGGCGCGCCTCCCGTAAAAAAGGAAAGAAACTTCGCCGGAGCGAGGATGCACCGGCGGCATCCATCGGCGCGTCAGTGAACGAGAGGTGGGATGTTTCACAGTTCAAGGTCCTGCCGGCCGAAAGCAAGACGCGGTTTCACGATTTCGATCTTCCCGACCCCCTGCTTCATGCCATCAGCGATCTCGGCTTCGAGTACTGTACCCCGATCCAGGCTGAAATCCTTCCCAGCAGTCTGTCCGGCAAGGATGCCAGCGGCCGGGCCCAGACCGGAACGGGGAAAACGGCTGCATTTCTGATCACCGTCATCACCCGGATGCTGAATAACCCCATCCAGGGCAACCGAAAACCCGGCACGCCCCGGATTCTGGTTTTAGCCCCCACCCGGGAGTTGGTTCTCCAAATCTCCGAGGAAGCCCGTCAGCTCTCCAAGTACACGGACCTTCAAACCATTTCCGTGTTCGGTGGCATGGATTATGAAAAGCAGAGAAAGCAACTTTCCGCCGGTTGGGTGGATATTGTCGTCGCAACGCCCGGGAGGCTGCTCGACTTTAAGCGGCGCCGCGACATCACCCTGAAAAAGATCGAGGTGCTGATCCTCGACGAGGCCGACCGGATGCTCGACATGGGTTTTATCCCGGATGTCCGAAAGATTATCTACAGCACACCGGCTAAAGACAAGCGTCAGACGCTGCTCTTCAGCGCGACGCTGACCGGTGAAATCACCCGACTCGCCGCCCAATGGACCCGCAACTCCGTCACCGTAGAAATCGAACCGGAACAGATCGCGGTGGAGACGGTGGATCAGGTCGTCTACATCGTGACCAGCATCGATAAATTTGCACTTCTGTTCAACATCATCCATCGACAGAATCTCAAACGGGTCCTGATTTTCTGCAACAGACGCGACGAAGTGGGACGGCTCGAAAAGATGTTGACCCGCTACGGCATCAACTGTTCGACGCTCTCCGGTGATATTCCCCAAAAAAAGCGGATTCGCCGCCTCGAGGACTTCAAGACCGGAAAGATCCGAGTTCTGGTGGCAACGGATGTGGCCGGACGCGGCATCCACATCCAAGGCATGGATCACGTCATTAATTTCATGCTGCCCCATGATCCGGAAGATTACGTGCACCGGATCGGGCGCACCGGCCGGGCGGGTGCCACCGGTACCTCTATCAGCTTCGCCGATGAGAAGGACGCCTTCTACCTTCCGGCCATTGAGGCGTTTATCGAACAGAAGCTGAGCTGCATCGAACCCAAGGAAGAATGGCTCACCATGCCTGAGCCCATCCCTGAAAAGAAAAAAGGCAG
>JAQYVT010000099.1 GCA_030145345.1 Desulfobacterales bacterium | reverse complement strand
GTTAAAAGTATCCTTTTGGGGTCCCTTTTACGGCGCTTACAATATCATAGACCTGGATAAAAAAAATTATGCCTATTCACTGGTGTGCGGGCCCAACAAATCCTATCTATGGATTTTGGCAAGAGAACCCCATATGGAAGAATCTCTAAAATCTCGATTGATAAACAAAGCAAAAGCCCTAGGATTCGAAACTGACAAACTGATCGATGTCTCCCATTAAAAGGCCGACAACCGACTCAACCTGGCCTGCTAATTTTTCGCGGCTTAGACGGAATTTCTCTGAACTGGTTTTTTCTTATTCTCATTCCCCTCGATAGGAATCCGCCGCCAGTTCGCCGAAGGGTTATTTGCGATTAAAAAATGGACCAAATACAAAATTTTAAAGAGAATGTCTATTGGATTTCTGAGACACCCGAAGATAAGCATCTGAAGGCCTATTTTGGTGTCGTATCGGAAAAATTAGAAGACCGCCTCATCAGATAGAACTTTCGTCGGTCGTGGCGGCATTCGATGCATGCAGCGTTCAGAAAAGGAGGATAGTTATGGAAATAGATGATTTCATACAGAAATCTCGCGATGCAGAGCCTTTTTCCCGAGAGGAACTCGTGGAAATGCTCTCTTTTCCTTCAGATTCGCCGGAATCCTATGCATTAATGGCCGAAGCCAATCGCATTTCAAAAGAACTTACGGACAACAAAGCCGAAATTCATGCCCAGTTTGCATTAAACCTTGCGCCCTGCTCGGGGAATTGTTCATTCTGTTCTTTCGCAAAAAAGAACGGCATTTTCCAGCAAGAAACAGAGATATCCGTCGACGACGCCGTGTCGTCTGCCCAACAATTCGAACAAGATGGCGCCAATGCCATATTTATCATGACCACGGCCAAATATTCCTTTGGAAAATTCATCGAAAATTCCCAAGAGGTCCGTAAAAAATTAAGGCCCGAAACAACGCTCATCGCCAATATCGGAGACCAATCTTTGGAAAACGCCAAGAAGTTAAAAGAGACCGGTTTTGCCGGGGTTTACCATGCGCTGAGATTGCGGGAAGGAATAGACAGCAATCTTTCTCCGGAGAACAGAAAAACCAGTATCCAAAATTTTCAGGAGGCCGGGTTGGGGGTCGGCACCTGCGTGGAGCCCATTGGCCCCGAACACACCCCCGAAGAAATCGCCGAGCTGATACTTTTTACCGGTTCCTTCAATCCATCCTACAGCGGCGCGGCGCGGCGGATTTCCATACCGGGCACTGAAATGGCATCGTTGGGCATGATCAGTGAATTGCGCATGTCTCAAATTGTCGCCGTAACCAGAATCGGCGTTTCCAGACGGGTGATGGGCAATTGCACCCATGAACCTTGCACCTTGGGATCTCTGGCCGGTGCAAATCTATTCTGGGCGGAAGTCGGCGCAAACCCCCGGGATGTAAAGGAACGCACAGAGGAAGGCCGCGGAGAATCCGTAAAGAGCTGCAGGAATATTTTCAATGAAAGCGGCTGGGATATTTGGGGGCGTCCGTCTCGATATTATGGGCACCATGCCTGAAGACCCCGAACCGATCCGATCACCGGAAGGTTTCAAAACGGCAAGGGGCCGATGCATCGAATGGGACAGACGGAACAGCATTCTGTCCCATCCCGGTTCCCGCCGGCTTGGCCCTTGACGTGGGCAACGGATTGCGTTACTGCTTGTCCGCCAGAGCGGAACCCAATATTACAGACTCCGATCCGTGATAAAGATCCGTCCGCGGAAACAGACAACATCACCGGCATCGACCCGGAAAAAAGGAAAAGACCATCGATGAACAACAATTCTTCTCAAATTAAAAGCGTCTGTGTTTACGGTGTCGGCGGCGTCGGTGGATATATCGGCGGAAAGATGGCCCATACCGTCCAGAACACACCGGACACCCCACACAAAATTTATTTCATTGCCAGAGGCGAGCACTTGGATGTCATTCAACGCAACGGCATCCAAGTCGTTACGCCGGAAAAAACCATGATCGGCGTACCGACGCTGGCAACCGACGATATCGACAAAATTCCCGCGCCGGATGTATATCTTCTCTGCGTAAAAAGTTATGATTTAGATGAAGCGGTGGCGGCCATTACACCCTACGTCCATGAACGAACCCTCATAATGCCGTTGTTGAACGGGGCCGATATTTACGACAGAATTAGGGCCCGTCTGGACACCGGAGTTGTTTTACCTGCATGCGTTTACGTGGGCACACACATCCAAAAACCGGGGGTCATCCATCAGAGCGGTGGAGATGGTGTGATTCTATCTGGAAACGATCCAAAGTTTCCCCGATTCACCCCTGAACCGGTCATCGGTTTTTTCAAGGAAATGGGAATTCACTTCCAATGGAACGAGAATCCATTTCCGGCAATATGGGAAAAATATATATTCATTGCAGCATTTGGTCTAACCACCACCTGGTCCGGAAAGACCCTGGGACAAATCATGCAAGACCATGAATCCAAGGCAGTGGTCGAATCGATCATGATGGAAATACGGGCCATTGCCCAGAGCAAGGGGGTTCGGCTGCCGGAAAATATCATTCAAGCATCCATGGACAAGGCCCATAATTTCCCTTTTGATACAAAGACATCCTACCAAAGAGACGTCGAGACAAAAGGGCGCGTGAATGAAGGCGACATATACGGCGGCACAATTATAAGAATGGGAGAAGCCTTGGGGATTTCGACGCCGGCGACGAAAACGATCTACGCTCGAATTCAACGGCGTTTGACCGGATGACACACGGCAGAATCGGACGTGTAAAAACGCCGCTGCATTCCGCGGTTTTCGACGGTCGGTTCAATCATGGGGTTGGAAAAGAGACGGTCCATTGAAATGTGCTTTTGCGGAAAAAGAATCCATGAACTTTAGAGACGAGAGAATTCTTGGGAGAACCGGATAGCAGGTTGGAAAGATCGGCGATACCCTTTACCGAAAAAATTTTTTTAAAATTCATCGAAATTGAACAGAGACAAACTCGACAAACTGAAGATTTTTTTAGCCGCCGCCAGCGGTTTTTTGCTGACCCTCTCGTTTCCAAAGGCCGGTATTTCCTGGCTGGCCTGGTTCGCCGTGGTTCCCCTGCTGGCGGCATTAAGAAACCTTTCTTCTAAAAACGGTTTTATTCTGGGTCTGTGCGCCGGTCTGGTCCATTACATCACGCTGGTCTACTGGCTGGCATACACCATGACAACGTACGGCAATCTTCCTTTCTATGTGAGCGTTCCGGTCCTGCTGCTCTTTTCAACGTATCTGGCCATCTACCCTGCAATATTTTCAATGGCCCTCACCTGTCTGTGCCCGAGGCCCGTGTTCCTGGTCTTCATGCCGCCGTTGGTATGGGTTTCATTGGAATACATTCGTTCGTTTCTGTTTACGGGGTTCCCATGGGAACTGGTTGGATATACCCAATTTAAGGTTCTGAAAATCATACAGATTTCGGACATATCCGGTGTATACGGCGTATCATTTTGTATTGTCCTTGCCAATGCGTCAATTTTTCTGGCATACCTTTACCTGGTCAAAAAAGACTGGCGGAAGACATCGGTTCAGGCAAAGCTTGCTGCAGGCGCCATGGCAACCTTTGCAGTCATCTTGGGTTTGGTCTGGTTTTATGGAGACCATCGGATACGATCCGTCCGAAAACGGATTGTAAATTCACCTTCCGCAAAGATTACCGTTGTCCAGGGCAATATCGACCAAGCCCAAAAATGGGACCCCGCGTATCAGCGGTCGTCGACATTGAAATACATCGATCTGTCCCGGACGGCAAAAAAACATGCGCCGGACCTGGTTGTCTGGCCGGAAACCGCCACGCCGTTTTATTTTATGCACAACGCCCAACTGTCGGAATTGGTTCTCAAGGGGATTCATGAAACCGGGGTCGACGTTCTGTTCGGCAGTCCGTCTCTCGATGTTAAGGACAACCGGGTGGAATACTATAACAGTGCGTATCTCGTCGGCCCGGGGGGAAATATCCGGGGCAAATATGCCAAAGCCCACCTGGTGCCCTTTGGAGAATACATCCCGTTCAAGAAATGGCTGCCGTTTCTCGGCAAAATGGTGGAAAACGTCGGGGATTTTTGCCCCGGGAAAAAAGGCCACACACTCCATTGGAAAAATCACAGCATCGGCATACAGATCTGTTATGAGATGATCTTCCCGAATCTTTCCAGACACATGGCCCAAAACAATGCCGCATTGCTGATCAACATCACCAACGACGCCTGGTATGGCAGAACCAGCGCGCCCTATCAACATTTTTCCATGGCCGTTCTCCGGGCCGTGGAAAACAAGCGGTCTGTCATACGCGCTGCCAACACCGGTATCAGCGGGTTCATAGATCCTACCGGCAGGATCATCGCTGACACCCCGCTGTTCGAGGATGTCGTCATGACCCGTACGGTGCCCATACTTCAAGAAATGACCGTTTACACCCGCTTCGGAGATGTGTTTGCAATGGCATGCCTGGCAATTTCACTGATTGCAGCCGTATCCACATGTCTGTACCGGCTATTCAGGAAATATTCAGGTTAACCCCAACGGGCTATTGAAAGATCGAAAAAAACAGATTATAGTGGTTCCAACAGCAGAACGTTTTTATTTTCGGAATGGATGGTCATTCCCAAAAGCGTGTCCTGTTGGTGATTACAAGAAAATGTTACAAAAACAGGAGGTCACGAATGTCTTTTGAACTTAAAGAAAATATAAAGAACCTTTTTTTGAAATTTGAACAACTTAAAGGTTATCTTTGACATAGCCGGGAAAGAAAAAAGGCTTGAGGAGATCGAAGCGCTCATCGCCCAAAAAGGATTCTGGGACAACCCGGAAGAGACCACGGGTGTTTTAAAAGAGCGGACATCCATTTCCGGTGTCCTCGACAGGTTTAAAACCCTTTACAACGATCTCGAAGAATGTGAAATACTGCTTGAACTCGGCATCGAGGAATCCGACACAGATACCGTCGAGGAAGCCTCCAGACAGCTTCAAAACATTGAACGAAGACTCAAAAAACTCTCCATCGACCTGACACTCAACGGTGCGGACGATCCGAACAACTCCATTGTTTCCATCAATGCCGGGGCCGGTGGAACCGAAGCCCAGGACTGGGCTGAAATGCTCTTTAGGATGTATACGCGCTGGATCGATCGGAAAGGTTTTAAAATACATATCATCGATTTCCAGCCCGGAGACGAGGCCGGAATAAAAAGCGTTACATTCACTGCCAGCGGCAGCTACGCTTACGGCTATTTAAAAACTGAAAAAGGCGTCCATCGGCTGGTGAGGATTTCACCGTTCAATGCAGGCGGCAAGCGACACACATCCTTTGCCTCTGTGTTTGTCTATCCTGAACTGGAAAACGAAATTGTTGTCCAGGTCGATGACAAGGATCTGCGTATCGATGTTTATCGGGCCAGCGGTGCCGGCGGACAGCACGTCAACAAAACCAGCAGCGCCGTCCGTATCACCCATCTGCCCACCGGGATCGTTGCCCAGTGCCAGCAGGAGAAATCCCAGCACAGAAATAAAGAATTGGCAATGAAGGTCCTAAAATCGAGGCTCTACCAGCTTGAAAAGCAAAAGCAGGATGAAAAATATGAGGAACTGCATGCAAACAAGGATGAAATCGCCTGGGGCAGTCAAATCCGATCGTATGTCATGCATCCCTATCAGATGGTCAAGGACCATCGCATCAACCTGGAAGTGGGCAATGTAAACAGTGTTCTCGACGGTACCATCGATCCGTTTATAGAGGGGGTGCTGCTCTCGAACAAATCCTCATAAATCTAAATTTTTTGTTTAACTTATGAACCCAATTGATATTATTGCAGAGTTTTATGAACCCGGATCCAAAGCATATCATATTCTCATACAACACGGCCAACAGGTGGCAGATAAAGCCATGGCGGCGGCAAAGAGAATTTTACATCTTAAACCGGATCTTGATTTTATAAAAGAAGCGGCCATGCTTCACGATATCGGCATTTTTATGACCAACACCCCGGAACTGGGCTGTACCGGTGAATATCCCTATGTCTGTCATGGCTATCTGGGAAGGAAACTTCTTGAAAAGCGGCAATTGCCGGCACACGCACTGGTGTGTGAGCGACATGTGGGTGGCGGCATTACATCCCAAGACATACGGCGCAACAATCTCCCGCTGCCCCAACGAGATATGATGCCCATATCCATTGAAGAACAGGCGATCTGCTTTGCAGACAAGTTCTTTTCCAAAAACGGCAATATGGATGTCCCTGAAAAATCGGTTGAAGAGATCTTAAATGCCCTTCGTCCATACGGCCCTGAGAAAGTGGCGTGTTTTCAGTCCTGGGTACGACTGTTCGAAGAATAATCCGGAGATACCCGACCCGGGTGGTGTCGGAAGTGCTTTCATGAGGCGCCCTAACCGTCATGAACATGCTTGACAAGATGGCCGATTTCAGGAAAAATCAATGCCTTGCAGGCGAGCTTGCATGCTTTGAGGCTCCCGGGAATGCAAAACAGGATGGCCTCTTCGATGAGGCCCGCCGTGGCACGGGACAACAAGGCGGCGGAATCGATCTCTTCAAAACTGAGCTGCGCAAAAAGGGCTCCAAATGCCGTGAGTTCCTTCCTAAAGATGGGGCGAACGGCCTCAATGGTGACATCTTTGCTGCTGATGCCCGTGCCGCCGGTGACCAGGATAACCTGGGCCTTATGATCTCTGATCATTTCATAAACCGTACGGGTGATGGTTCCGGTTTCGTCGGGAACCACCTGGTGCCGTACAACCTCGTGCCCTTCCTTTTTGGCCCTTTTTTGGATCCATTGCCCGCTTTTGTCGTCTGCCGGAGAACGGGTGCTTGAAACCGTAAGAATACCGATTTTAACCGTTTTCGGAGCCCCTGCCTTGTGTTTTTTGATACCCATCTTATCTCCATAGAGGTTACGGATCGCCGGAACAAAAACCGCCTTTTCCGCCGACATCTGCGCCGGCCCCGTGAAATGGACCGAACGATCCCGGGGTCGGACAAAAAATCTAATTCGTGTCCATCCACAATTGTTAAATGGGCACGATGCGTTTCCAATTCATAAATGAGCAATTTTTGTTTGGATCAAGGCCGCCCCAGAGAAATAGGCTTCGCCCCGATGAAATCGGCGTTGCATTTCATTGGGCAAGCATTTCACGGGGCAGGCACAAGGGTTTTCGGCGAGGCATACTCTCTGTATGCCGCAGCCGGAAACCCTCGGAGAACGTAGATCCGGACAAAAAGGGCCATTTATGGATGGAAACTCATTCGCAACATACTATCCACATTGGCCGGTCAATATCAAGATTAATATGCGTCCGTCTCCAAAATGCATCGAACCCTCAATGGCTGCGTTCTTGGCCGTCTTCCCCCAGAGCATCATCGACCCTTTTTGAGATCCCTTCATGATATTTCACGGCAACAGATGTCCCGGGCCCACTGAAATGGCTTGATTTTGACCGATATTTTTCCTATTGTTGCAGATACAATCGTCTTGGGTAGATTTGATGACATGGAAAACAGACGGGACCGTTTCAGAAGGTCCCCAACAAAGGTTTTTTAATATGAAAAACCACTGTACCGGCGTGATATTGGCCGGTGGACAAAATTCACGTTTTTTCGGAACCAACAAAGCATTGGTCCGGGTGGGGGGAAAACAGATCCTCGATCATATCCATGACGTCTTTAGGGATCTTTTCGATAAAATTATTTTGGTGACCAACGACCCGCCGCAATACCTCCAATGGGATTTTAATATTGTAACAGATATTTTCCCCATCCGAAGCTCGTTAACAGGGATACACACCGGTCTTTTTTATTCGAGCACCCCGTATGCATTTTTCGCGGCGTGCGACATCCCTTTTCTCAAAAAAGAATTGGTGGAAACCCTTGTGAATGCTATAGAACCGCGCATTGACATTGTTATCCCTGAAACGTCCAAAGGATTCGAGCCGCTGTGTGCCGTATATTCCAAAAGGTGTTTCAAGCCCCTCGAAGCGCAGCTTGCAAAAAATGAACTCAAAATTCAGCACGTGTTTCAAAAGGTTCGGGTTAAAAAAATTCCTGAAGATATTCTGCGCAAATCTGATCCGGATCTACGCTCTTTTTATAACATTAACACACCGGACGATCTGGCCAAGGCCAAAAATTTCGCAACGGGTCCAACCGAGGTAACACAGTGAATCTTGCCGGCATGGTCGATAAAATCAAGAAACACCCGGATTATCACACGGCGGGAATGATCCTCTGCCATAACGGCGTTGTCCGGGGTACATCACGGGATGGACGGACGGTATCGGGCCTGACCATTTCCGTCGATAACAGGAAACTGAAACAGGTCATCGACACCCATAAACAGACCCCCGGAATTCTAGAAATACTCGTTGAAATTGCTGAAAACAGGCATTTGGCCGTTGGAGACGACGTCATGCTCCTGGTGGTTGCCGGAGACATTCGCGAAACGGTGATCGCGGTTTTGAAAGACACACTCAATGCCATTAAAACAACCGTTACCAGCAAAACAGAGTTTTTTTTATAATCTGAAAAAACATATTTTCCTCGAACAACCTAAATTGCCAAGATGAGGATTTTTTATGTCTAAATTCACCCATATCGACGAACAAGGACAGGTCCGGATGGTCGATGTAACCGAAAAAAAACCGACCCGGCGCACGGCCGTCGCCCAGGGAATGGTGTCCATGAATCCGGGCACGTTCGAAAAGATTATGGACCAGACGATGAAAAAGGGGAATGTCCTCGAAACCGCACGAATTGCCGGTATCATGGGTGCAAAAAAGACCTCGGAACTGATCCCCATGTGTCATCCGCTGAACATCACCCATGTCGCTGTCGACTTTTTTCCGGACACCGCAAAAAGTACCATTAGAATCGAAGCAGCGGTTCGCACCGTCGATCCGACCGGGGTTGAAATGGAAGCATTGACTGCCGTGTCCATGGCCGGTCTGACCATCTATGATATGTGTAAATCCCATGACCGTGAAATGGTAATTTCCGGCATCTGCCTTCTTGAAAAATCAGGCGGCAAGAGCGGTGTGTTTTCAAGGAACGGCACCTAGAAACCATTTTTTATTTGCAAACGATAAAGAGGAACCTTAGCAGAGGGAAAAATCATGTCAAAATATACCGTTGCCGGTCTGGTTGCTTGGCTCTTTAGCGGGCTGCTTCTCGGGTTTCAAGCCCTGGCGGCGTTCATGAAAATGGAAGATAAAATGGTCTGGAAGAGTTTGACCCTTCTGGATTTTCTCGACGAAGGTCATTTAACCTGGCTTGACGGGATATCCCGGGGAACCCTTCATACGGCCATTCATTTTATTGTCACCATGCCGTTATATCTGTTGCTGTTTTTCATTGGGATTCTATTCTTCATCCTGAACCGGCTGACCAACCGTAGATAAATGACACCCGAATCGATCAATAGATACATTTCAATGATGTGCTTCGTGGGTATCTTTTCCCTGTTTTTGGCAGGATGTGCCCTGTTCAAAAAAGAGCCGCCCGAAGTCAAGGAAACCGGACTCATAAGAATCGCCGCTTCAGAGCACCCCGAATTTTTAGACGATATGGCCTATGACGGTTTGGCGGAGGGTATTCTGGGGAGTATTTCATATCTCCGTCGGGTGCCGCCCACCAGAACCTTCAGGTTTGGACAAGATGTCTATGATACATCCCACATGATCCGATCCTTGGAGCATTTTCTCTATTTTATCCAAGCAAAACCATCCAATCAGGAACTGAAAAAATACATCGCCACGAACTATCTGGTCTACAGATCCGTCGGCGGCGACACCCCGGGGGAAGTTCTTTTTACCGGATATTACGAACCTGTTTTAGAAGGCAGCCTTGAACCAAGCCCTGAATACCCCTTTCCAATTTACGCCCGTCCCGACGACCTTACCACCATCGACCTCTCTCTATTCTCCCCCCGGTTCAAAGGAAAAAAAATTATCGGCAGATACACCCATAACAGTGTCGTGCCGTATTATGATCGGAAGGACATCGAATATAAAGAGATCCTCAAAGACAAGGCCCAAACGATTGCCTGGCTTAAAGACCGGGTGGACCTCTTTTTTCTACACATTCAAGGGTCCGGAAAGATCGATCTTCCCAGCGGCGAAACCATCCATGTCCATTACCACACCACCAACGGACGACCGTATCGGAGCATCGGCAAACTCCTCATCGATCAAGGCAAAATATCCCGGGCTGAAATGTCCATGCAAAAAATTCGGGATTACCTAAGCCGCCATCCTGAAGAAGCTGAAACCGTGTTGCACTACAACCCAAGTTATGTGTTTTTTAAGATCGAAGAAGACGGGCCGTTGGGATACCTGGAAGTCAAATTGACACCCGGACGGTCCATTGCCGTGGACAGACGCCTGTTCCCTCTGGCCGGCCTGGCGTTTATTGAAACCCAAAAACCGTTGACAACCGATGATGGAAAAATCGACCAGTGGACGGATTTTTCCCGATTTGCACTCGATCAGGATACCGGCGGGGCCATTCGCGGTGCCGGCCGTGCGGATCTTTTCTGGGGGAATGGCGACCATGCTGAAATCGCGGCCGGCCACATGAAACACCCCGGAAAGCTCTATTTTCTCATACTGAAACCGGAGTAGAGTTATGCTTGACTCTTTTTTATAAAAAACTTATGGATACGTTTATTTTAAATTAATGGCCCTTGCCCGGTTGAATTCCCGAAATGCAACCGGGCGAGCTGTTGCAGCTTACTTGAACACCGAAGGAGTTCTTCATGTTTGGCATCGGCATGCCCGAAATGTTTCTGATCCTGGCCATTGCACTGATTGTCATTGGCCCAAAAAAACTTCCAGACCTTGCGAAATCTTTAGGACGTGCTTTTGCCGAGTTTAAACGGGCCACATCCGAATTAAAAGATTCTTTTGAAATCGATACGGAATTAAACGATATTAAAACAACCTTTAACGACATGAGCAACGGAATCAAGGGGGCCATCGATGTAAATGTCGAACCAGAAACCAAGGATCAAAAGGATACCGATGCTTCTGAAGCGGAAAACACCCAAAAAGAAATCAAAAACAACGACTCAGAGGATCCATTGAGTCATGGATGATGAGAAAAAAATTCCGTTTACCAGCCACCTCGAAGAACTCCGGCGACGCCTCATCATCAGCTTCATCGCCGTGGCCATCGGTTTTGTTTTGTCGTACGGATTCAAGGAAAAGCTGTTTCAAATCTTGACCCGACCGTTGATCAGCGTCATGGACACCGGCGACAAACTTATTTTTACCGGCCTTCCCGAAGCGTTCTTCACGTATTTAAAGGTCGCATTTCTTTCCGGCATCATTCTGGCCACGCCCATAATTTTTTATCAGTTCTGGATGTTTGTGGCACCGGGCTTGTACGACAAGGAAAAACGGTTGATGGTCCCCATCGTTTTTCTATCCACACTGTTCTTTGTGGGGGGTTCGTTTTTCGGATATTTTATCGTATTCCCATACGGGTTTAAGTTTTTTTTAGGGTTTGCCTCTGAAACAATACGGCCCCTTCCATCCATGCGGGAGTATTTGAGTTTTGCCTCAAAATTGTTGCTTGCTTTTGGCGTTGTTTTTGAACTTCCGCTGGTCATCACCTTCCTTGCCAAACTCGGCATGGTTTCCGTAAGCTTTTTAAAGAAAAACAGAAAATATGCACTTCTTTTATTCTTTGTGGGGGCCGCCATTTTAACGCCGCCGGATGTCGTGACCCAGGTCATGATGGCGTTGCCGTTGATGGTTCTGTATGAAATCAGTATTATCGGTGCCAAAATTTTCGGGAAAAAGACGCCTGAAAATAATGACAATATATAGCAATTTAAATCGGTTATACGGCAATTCGGCATCAGAGAGATTTTATTGAAAATCTCTTTTTATTATTGACAGATTTATTTCTACTTGGTAGTTTTGCGCGTCTGAAATACGTTCGGGCTAAAACAGTGAATGAAAGGGGAAATGTGTTTATGAGGAAAAGATATTTTCAAATGGCTGCTGTCGCCGTTATGGCGACCCTTTTTCTTGCGGTGGGCATTTATGCGGGAACCGAAGTCAAAGATGAAATCAAGATGGAAAACAAAGCGTATGAGAAACATACCAAGGGCGTACAGACCTTTACGCACTTAAAGCACGCAAAGGAATATGCGGAGAAACATCCGGATCTTTATAAAAAATGCTGCGGGGAATGTCACCACGACAAGGACAATAAACCGTTGACCCAGCTGAAAGCGGGCGACGAAGTCCAAAACTGCATCGAATGTCACAAAAAACCCGGATATATTAAAGGCAAAGAAGCCAAAGGACTGTCAAAAGAGAAAAAGCGCGAATATCATGCCAATGCCTTACATGATAACTGCAAAGCATGCCACAAAAAATTCAACAAGAAAATGAAGTTGAAATCAAAAGATGAAGGTGCTGCGCCGGTAACCTGTAAACAGTGCCACGGCGAAAAAGACAAGAAATAATCGTTCAGAAAAAAAATTAAAGGGGTAATCGTCGTTTATCGGTGATTACCCTTTTTTTTGTATGCGTTCACAGGTTCCGAGTTCACCGTTCAAAGGTTGACGGTCTCGTAAAAAGTCCAACTTCTGCGTTGTGCTGCATTTCGCAATCATTCAACGTACGATAAGTACGCCTCATGATTGCAAAATTTGCACGCCTTGAATTTGAACTTTTTACGAAACCGTCTAAATCGGACTTTTTA
>JAQYVT010000098.1 GCA_030145345.1 Desulfobacterales bacterium | reverse complement strand
GGATATTTTTTCAGGGTACTGCCGTGCTATGTTTCAAATTCAAGTCGGGTCACCGATATGATCAGCGGCAGGTCGAGCAGGTGTTCAACAAGATTATCGGAAATACGGACATTGGTTTTGAGGAAAATAATGTTCATTTTTCCGGTTTCTTCCTGCCCCACATGCATCTGGTCGATGTTAATCTTTTTAGCGCCCAGAAGTGACGAGAAACTTCCAATGGCCCCCGGCTTGTCAAGGGTATATATCAGCGCCAGATGGCCTTGCGGTATGAGCTCGAGTCGAAAATTGTTAATTGTAACGATCCGCATTTTATTTTTGCCGAATATGGTCCCGGAGACCGTGTTGGTAACCTTAGGCGTGGTTACACGGACGGTAATCAGATTGATATACTCTTCAGACGCATCGCTGGTAATTTCCTTGACCTTGATCCCTCTTTCCTTGGCAAGGACCTGGGCATTGACGAAATTGACATCATCCTTGACTACCGGCGCGAGCAATCCCCTTAGGACCGCTATGGTAACCGGTGACAGATCGAGCCCCTTGAAATCCCCGGCATATTCTATGGAAACTTCTTCGATGGGCCCCCGAATAAGCTGGGTCTGAAGACTGCCCATATGATCGGCCAGGGTTAATATCGGCTTCAGGTTTTTCAGAAGATCACCGGTAACCGATGGGACGTTAACGGCGTTCAGAATCGTGTCGTGCTTGAGATAATCAATAATCTGACTGGCCACATCAATTGCCACCTTGGTTTGGGCTTCTTGGGTGGAAGCACCGAGATGGGGTGTGCAAATCAGACGTTCATGCTCGATCAGCGGACATATGCCGGGCGGTTCGTTCTCAAAGACATCCAACGCAGCGCCGGCCACTTTCCCTGACTGCAAGGCGGTATAAAGGCCATCCTCGTCAACAATTCCGCCCCTGGCGCAATTTACGATCATGACGCCGTCTTTCATCTGCTCAAAGGCGTCTTTGTTCAGCAGACCGGTGGTTTCCTTGAACTTGGGTACGTGCACCGTGATGTAATCGGATCTTCGGAATAATTCTTCGAGGGAAACATTTTCAAAGCCGGCTTTTTCAATCTGCTCGGGTGTTACGAAAGGATCGTAGACAATCACCTTCATTTTCAGTCCCCGGGCACGATCAGCGACAATAGAGCCGATTTTTCCATATCCGATAACGCCGAGGACTTTATTGAATATTTCTCTTCCCTGAAGTTTTTTCTTGTCCCAGCGTCCGGCCTTCAATGATGCAGTCCCTTCGGGTACATTGCGTGAAAGCGCCAACAACATGCCGATGGCATGCTCGGCGGTTGTAATCACATTCCCTCCGGGCGTATTCATAACGATGATCCCGCGCTTGGTGGCCGCCGGAATATCCACATTGTCGAGACCGATTCCCGCACGGCCCACAACCTTAAGACGGGTTGCGGCGGTTAAAAGATCCTCGTTCACCTTGGTTGCACTCCGGATAATAAGGGCATCATATGCTCCGATGATGTTTTTTAGCGCCTCGTGATCCAGTCCGGTCTTGACATCGACTTCAATCCCTTCCGCTTCCTGCAACATCCGGATACCGGCTTCTCCCAGGTTGTCGCTGACCAACACTTTCATGTTATTTCTCCTAATTCGGATTACACGGGAAGTTGCCAATCCGAGTAAAGTTGATCCCATTCCTCATAAATTCGCCCAGGATCGCGGCGAAGATCGAGGCGATTCGTTTTTTCAAAAGCGGCTTGTGCTCTCTTAAATTCAGCCTCGGTGATATTGCCTTGTCCAAACAGTATCTCCGCAGCCTCGAAAGTTTCCTCCGCTTCACGGGGAACCACCCTGACAAGACCATGATCAAATGCCTGAAAGAGCGCAGCCCGGAGTGTTTCAGCCACTTGCCCTCTCTTCTGCCCGGCTTTGACCGTAGCATTTTTGCTCAGATAACAGACCCGGGACCCGTCAGATATCAGTCGTTGATTTTTTTCATCCCAGCTAATGTTGGATGGGACAATGAGGATGCTCCGTTTAGAAAGGCTCTTGAAATTCATGAGAACCGGTTCATACTTGGTATACGAATCCGGGTACCCCCTCTGCCCCTGAGGTCCGCCAGGGCCGGTAACCAGTGCCAGACAGATGGAAATTTGATCGTTGCGAACATCCGGCTCCACCGAATCGAGCCGACCGTGGAGTGCGGCAACAATCAGTTCCCCTAAATTCTTGAGTCGCCGTGCAACCACCTGCATCTCCGGTTCACCGGCTCGAATATTCATTTCATAGACGAGAATATCCACCGGTTTTCCGGTAACAGGATCGATGGATACCCGACAGCCCGGATAAAGGATGCACGGTCGGAGAATACCTTTCTTTTTCATCTCTTCTACAAAAGGTTGGATGACGCTATGGCCGACCATTTTTATAAGTTCAGGCGTTTCAGCAGGGTGCATGCCGATTGCAGCCATCCCCCCTGTGACTGGATTCGTCTGGCTGGGAGGCCCTTCAAAACGGAGCGGATAATCCATGGCGGTGGGGAGAATTTGAAAGTTGCCCTTCCCGTCGATTAAGGCGGTAAAGCTGATTTCAATTTCGGATTTCCAGGCTTCGATCAAAAGCGGCCACTTATCGTCGCCGTGCAGTGTCTGGTAATTTTCGCTGTAGTCTTTCAGCAGTATATTCCAAACGTCGAGAATATCCTCAACCCGAAAAACAGGTCGGGAACCTTTGCCGCCTGCACTGTAAGGATATTTGAAAACAGCACCGCCGTGGTGGCGCATGAATTTCGTAACAATGCCCTTAATTTGCTGCAGGTTTTTCGCATCTGCCACCTTGAAAGGTGCAACAGGCACACCGGCCCTCCGCATCCAGATCTTTGCCTTAACCTTATCACCTTCGATGAACGCCGCTTCTTTTGTCAGGCCGATGACCCGGTCACCATAACCTGCCTCGATGAGTTCATCTACAATCCCTTCATAAATCAGGTCTTCAGGCATGATGACAATATAGTCGATTTTTCCGTTTTCGAACGCCTCAAGGATTACAGTTTTGTAATTCTCAACCGAGTTTCCTTCAATGGGGAAAATTTTCAGGGTCCAGTTCTTCTTTCCCCTGACAGCGTCCATTACCGGGCCCATTCCCGTCATACCCTTGATTATGGCGCCGATATACTTTTCGCTTTCAACTGTTGATAGCGTATAGGCACACATACAGGTCCTGCCATCCGGTCCAACAAAGCCGATCGTCTTCTTTGCCATAAGGTTCCTTCCTTCAGTTTTCTAAATGTATGAGAGTGTTACATATTCACAAGCGCAATACATTTTGTCAATACTTGAAATGAGACTGTGTGTCGTTTTTTTGAAGATTTGTAAAATTTGGTTTAACGGATTTTTCATGAAGGCAACCCAAAAAAATCGGGTTCACGGTAAAGGAAAAGGAATAAGATATGGAAAAATCCGGAAACCATTTAACCGGGGTCGCGGCAAATGAAAATAATAACTTTCTATGCCGACCTGGGGCTCTGCCGCTAGATAAAGGGGTTTGAAGGTTATTTCTGACCCTTTCAGGGGCATGATCAAGACACCCCTTTTAGAGGGAGTAATTGAATAATTCCGATAGCGCCACGGACGCAAGCCCGTGGGAATCTACTTGATGCTCGCCACCGCCTGGGCGATATTAAAACAGTAGTCTCCTATTTTTTCGAAATTCATCAACAGGTCGATGAACACCAAGCCCGGATCAATACCGCATTCACCGGAGCGCAGCCTTGAAATGTGACCTTGGCGCATCTCCTCCTGCATCCGGTCGATGCTGTTTTCCATTTCATCGGCTTTCACCATTAAATTTTCAATGGGATGGTGAATTCCATCTGTTACAAGATCGAGGAAGGCGACGGTCTGCTCTGAGATGGTTTTTAGGTCCGCTTGGGCATAACTTGTAAATGGCAGATTATTTTCAATTATAAATTCAGTAAGCTGGGCGATATTCTCCACGGAATCACCGATTCTTTCGATATTATTGGTCATCCGCATCAAACTTGCGATTTCTTTGGCCTCTGACTGGCTCAAATCGCTCTGATATAGTCTGGATAAATACGCAGTGATTTCCATTTTCATGTCATCCAGGTAGTCTTCGATACGTTTCCACTTGCTTAACTTTTTATAATCCCGGTCTTCGATCCGCAGGATGGTATCTTCGAGGGTAGTTGCAGCAACATCGGACATCCTGATGATTTCACTTCGTGCCTTGGCCAGAGCGGCGATGGGCGTATCATCGAACTTGGTGCTGAAATTGGGCAACCGGTAAATATCTTCCGAAGGGTCTTCTTTGGGAGATAACAAAACCGCCACCTTTATCAGCAACGGAAGAAAGATCAAAAAAATCGTTCCGTTGATAACGTTGAACAGGGTGTGTCCATTGGCGATATAGCGGGCAATATGGACCACATCGCCTTCAACGACTTGATCCAGAGACCCTTTAATCATAAACAAGGTGATATACTTTATAGAATCAATGAAATACGGAAAGATGATCAACATGATAGTGACCCCGATGACATTGAACATGGTGTGGGCCCTGGCGGCTCTGTGGGCGTTGATATTGGTGGAACCAATGGTTGCCAGTTCGGCGGTGATGGTGGTTCCGATATTTTCTCCCAGAACCAGGGCCATGGCCCCGGGAAACGTCAACAATCCCTGGGTAGCCAAGGTCATTGTCAATCCGATGGTGGCGGATGAGGATTGAACCAGAATCGTAAGAACGGCGCCGATAAATACACACAGTAACAGGCCGCCGGTGGTTCCAGGATCGAATTTGGTAAAAAAATGGATAAAAGTGGGATCACTTTTAATCGGAGCGAGCCCGTGTTTCATGACCGTCATTCCAAAAAAAAGGAGACCGAAACCCAAAATGACGTCTCCGATATAGCGATATTTTTTTTGTCTGGTGAAGAATTTCATATAGACGCCGACGGCAATGGCCGGCAATGCCGCTTCGGTCAGTTTAAAGGCGATCAATTGGGCGGTTACCGTGGTACCGATATTTGCTCCCAAAATAACCCCCACCGCCTGCTGTAAGGTCAACAAACCGGCACTTACGAATCCGATGAGCATGACCGTAGTGGCCGAAGAAGATTGAACCATGGCGGTAACACCCGCTCCGGTGAGGCAGCCGATCACCCGGTTGGATGACACCGCCCCCAAAATTTTTTTAATTCGTTTTCCAGCGGACAGCTGGAGACCCTCGGTCATCATCTTCATCCCGAGTACAAACAAACCCAGGCCGCCGATGGTTTGGATCAGTACATTAACAATACCCATTGTGTCTCCTGAAACTCGTCAATATTTATCAAATAAATTGGTGCGTTGCCTTCAAGAAAGGGATGTTTCGGATAGAATTTCTTTTCGGCAGTGATGCAGGTGTAATAGCGCTATAAGATAATGGCGAAATTGTCCAAGTCAATACCAACTTTTCGGGAGTTTAGCCGGCAGTGCGCCCACCATATGTTCCATGGTCACAACCAGACCGTATAGACCTTATTTGATAAAGGCTTTTGCCTGGATGCCCAAGGCATCCATGTGGAAGGGGTATCAGCTGTCACCGTCGGCTCGGGAGGGCTTTAACTGATGGAACCGTTGTTTTTCCGACCAGGGATCATGTGGAAAATTAATAAGGATGTATAATATAATTCAATTAGATATGATGGTTAAACGGATGTTACGGTTTAAGTAAATAAACCCGTCGATAAAACATTTTTGTGTTTAACAAACTTGCCGGTCAATCCGCCATTTTCAAGTGCTTTGCCTGGGCGTAAAGCTGGCTTGCCAGGCGAACGGTGGCCCGATCCACCATGCGCCCATCAACGGCCACGGCCCCCAATCCTTTCCCTTCGGCATCCTTATGGGCTGCCAGCACTTTCTTTGCCCGGGCGATATCTTCTCTGGACGGAGAAAAGATCTGGTTGATGATATCGATCTGATCCGGATGAATGGCCCATTTCCCATCGTAACCAAGGGCGCAGGCCAGGGCGGCGCCTTGCAGGAGGCCTTCCGGATCTTTAAAATTTCCGTAGGGTGCATCGATGGCGATTAGACCATGGGCCTTTGCCGCCATAACGATCCGACTCATTTCAAAATTCCATCGGTGACCGGGATACACCACGTCTTCGTTTTCGCCGTGTCCGGAAATGGATACCAGCCGCGCATTGATCGATGCCGAATAATCCACGATACCGAAGACCAGGGCTTTAAGCCGGTCACTGGCCCGGGCGATTTCCGACACCTTTACCAGGCCTTCGGCACTTTCGATGATCGCATCGATGCCGATACGTTTGGAAAAACCCTTTCCCATTTCAATACCGTCCAGCATGCGGCATACAAAATGGATGTCGCCGGGATGGTTGACCTTGGGGACGACCACGGCATCGATTTGCGGGCCTGCCGCTTCCACGACGTCTAAGAGATCTTTGTAGCCAAAAGGGGTGTCCAGGGCATTGATTCGAAAGGTTATGCTGATATCCTTCCAGACCAGAGAACGTATCGAATCGATGACCATTTTCCGGGCCGGTTCTTTGGCATCCACGGGAACGCTGTCTTCCAGATCGAACATCACCGCATCGACCCGACGTTGAGACGCCTTGAGGTGCATTTTTTGAATATGCCCGGGAACGGACAATGTCGATCGCCTCGGTTTCATGGTTTTATCTCCCCTTGAAATTCGTATCTATCCATAACTACAAAATATACGACATCCTGGACTTTATTGTCAAATGAAAGGAGGATGACACCGTTATTTCTGTGCCGGATTGCCCGGGGACATTGGCCGTTGACATGGCCGTATTTTCCTGGGTAAATTTACGTTGGCTGTTGAGTCGACTGAACACAGGAATATGCTGTCGGGGCGGTAAAAAAATGCAAGGCGCCTTTACACCCAAAGCCAGAAAAATCTGGGCATCGTATACCGAAGATGTCCAGGACTGGCTTTTAAACAATACCTGGTGCAGCCATTGCCGTGAAATATCTTCCATGGACCACGTTTCCGGTAAGATAGAGTCCGGCCTGCTGATGCTGCGCGGTCGCTGCACCCGATGCGGCGGAAACGTGGTTCGGGTCACCGGGACGCCCAAGGCGCGCTCTTTGTTGAATAAATTTCTTGTGAACAGGAAGCTCAAGGATCTCCTTGAAGCGTTTAACCCGAAATTCCCATGATCTTCGTTGCTGATTTGGGCCGCAGTAAAAACAACCGCCGGAAGCATTTCGTCCGTTCATCACTGCGCAAATGTCTCGACATTTCTAATCCGTCTATTTTGGGGATTTTCAAATTCAGCCCATACCTATGTTTATTAGAATGGTTCTTCTCCAATTTAGTTGGAGAAGAGGGTCCAAGGATTCACACAAGGGGTCAAGGGGTCAAGGATTTGATGACTCAAGGGGACAAGGGTTTGTTTTCTAAAGGCTTTATCAGCGCCTTTAACATTCTTTCGATTTCTGCGATGCCTTTTTTGAGTGGTCCCAATTCACTTTTTTCAATTCAATCTAAATCCCCTGCTAATAATATCTGTGTTTCCAATTCGCAAACAGAACCATAAGATATGTAAAGCCTCCGAATGTAATCCATGGTTGTCTTTCTTCCATATCCTTCTGTTTACCCTGTTAAATAAAATTTTAATGCAACGCACTATTGAACAGGACAGGTATTAGAAGGAATAGACACTACAGATCTTCTTATCTGCGAAGTTAGACCGTATCTTTCTTCCTTTGGGAATTTTCCTGTTATTTTGTATATCTCTAAACAGAGTTCATATGGCTTTTGCCAGACTTTCAACTCTTTGTAATTTTTTAGCATTTCACTCGACCCCTTGACCCCTTGACCCCTTGAACCCTCTGGGATCACACCGGCTCAATTGGAGATGACCCACTTATTTTGCCCGAATTAACTACAACTAATCGGGAGATGATCCATTAGAATTAATGCAATGGCCATTAATACCCGCCCTGTTGTTTATGCAAGGATAGGGATAATTGTACGGTTCGAAGGTGTCGAAGGCCCTGGAGGTAAAATTACCCCGGCAGTTGTTTTCAGGTTCGACAATTTGAAGCACTCAATTACAATGCATTCTTGGCAGAAAAACTTAAATTGCCCATCTATAGCCAGACGGAGTGGATATCATTGACGGTTTCTTTTACGGTCTGAAGCGCATTTGCAAGACGGAAATACATCAGGGCGATACCGATATTTTGGGCAAGTACTTGAAGATAATCAATATCGCTTTCTGAAATATTCCAAAGCCTCGAGTGATAAAGTCGCAACGCGCCGACGATCTTGCCCCGCTGGGTGATGGGCAAAGAAACGATTGCCATTATCCCCTCCGCTTCAGCCTTCTCAGGATATTGTAGGCGGTCGCTGGTTGTAATATCGCTGATGATTACGGGTTCTCTGTTTTGTGCGAGCTTGATGCTTTTATCCACCAGGATTGGCCCTTTGTTAATATAATTGATGCTGAGTCCTGAACTGGCAAGGATTTCAAGTTCCTCTAATTCCGGATTTAATACGAATATCGTTGCCCCCATAATCCCCAGAGCGCCGACTAAAATTTGAGTTAACTGATTCGACATTGTATGTATGTTACCAGATTTTGTAATAACCTCGAAAACCAGTTTAAATATATCCAAATCTATTTTGATTTTAAACGCCATGGGATTCCTCCTCATATTAACATTCATAGGTTTTTATAAGATATCCCTGTACCTGTTTCGTATCTCGATTAAAACACGTCAGGTTACGACATTAACATGGATCTCTTTCAGGTTATTGATGACGATATTTGAGACGCTTCGTGTAAAAAACCTGGTGATCTTGCCCGGGTTTCGATTTAGGACAACCACATCGAATCCCTTGTCGATAGTAAGATCGATAATATCCTGAGCAACATCTTTTTTAATCGCTCTGAAGATGTAATGGACCCGGTCCTTTGAAAAACCGTTCTGAAGCAGTTTTTCTCTGGCCTGTTTGATTTCTGCCTCCTGCGCATGAATCTTCTGTTGAAGGAAACCAAGGTTTCGCGATATCTTTTCCATGATCGGACTGTTCCGCAATTCGATCTCTGGTACAGGGACATATGCGTTAAATAATGTTACCTCAATCGATTCATCATCCGCAAACCTCTGGATGACGAAGTCTAAGGCTTTTCCATCATAATCGGTAAAATTGTAAGGGACTAAAACTTTTTGCCTCGCCATTTCGCCCTCCTTTGTCCCGCTTTGCGGGAACCGAAAACCCTTGTGCCGCCTTGATCCGGACAAAAATTGCCCATTTATGAATAGGAAACGCAACCTGCCTATTTAACAATTGTTGATGTGCACCAACTAAAATTCAAGAGATCAGAACTGCTGGAGGACCGGAAAAGGAAAAGTGCTGTAACTTAAATAACGGAAGAACAATAGAGAGAACAGGAAGAATTAAATGTGTACGGGAATTCAGATTCACGACTCAATGTTTATTTTTTTATCATATTACGGGACAACTGTCAAAAAATATGGCGCTTGATCTTCAAGTTTTATTTTGCAGAGATCCATCGCCACAAGTTTTGAGCGGATAGTATCATGTCGAAATGGGAACCACCTTCCTCAAGGCGGTTGCCGGTACCTTGGCCGGCGGCGATGATATGTCGAGTGACAGAATGCTCTGATAGGGTATCACCATCAGCCGATCCCCAAGCTCTTCGCCGGTGGGTTTTGTTTTCCTGGAAAAAACGTTTCTATTTACGAGCGGGGGAGGCGGCCGCACAATCGCCGACAGCCGTGGTGTCGATATCGACGATGGTGCCGGGTGCACGGATTTCTTCAAGATATTTTAGTAAGAGGCGCAATACACAGAGCTGGCGAGACACTTGACCGGGGTAAGAAATAGGATGCCCCAGGAGAGATCCGAAACAGACGGCTCTCGGGGGGCGTACCTTAGCAGTTATTTCTTTGGAAAGGCTTATGGAGATTGTTGCAATTCCTACATTCTCGATGGATCTCTGTATCAGTCCCACGGACTGATTGCAAATACCTCAGGCCGGCGTTAAAATAGCGATATCTACTTTGTCCGATTTCAACTCAGTTGCTACCTGGGGTGCTGTTTCTTCGATCAATGTATCGATATGGTGATGCATAACATGCCCCATGAAAGAAAAATGCCGGTGATTTACATCGCCGATGTCTCCGGCCTGTTTTAGATCAAAGACACGCTCAATGGGGAGTACAATGTTTATATCTTTATCAGCGTCAGAATGGTCATAATAGTTATGTTTGATGAATAGATCCGAAGGGGATGCATCTGCTGGAATTTCCCTGAAAGTCGGGTCGCCGGCCGGATCCGTCATATTGAATGGCGATTGCCACCGGAGATGTACGCCGGCTGTGGTAATCAGTGCCAACCGACACTGGGTGATGTCCTTGTCCAATTGTGTCCACGGCGAATCTCGAAACTCCATGAATTTTGAACGTTCAACCCATCGATTGAAAAGCGGCGGATATTTGTCGAATAATTTAGCGATAAACTTATCTTTTTTTTGTCTCAAACCCAATTTATTTTTCCCTACAGGAAACTTATTGGTGTTCATCCATAAATCTATGTTGGCCACAAATTAAGTTTCCAAAGCAGAAATTAGCAGTTTTTCGCAAGGTCAAGGAAATCAAGGAATTACGCGGAGGCGTACACATGGTACGCCGCACAAATAATTCCGCAGATTGACGCAGAGATTGCGGAAAAGAGCCATTTATGGACGGGAACTAATTAAGGGAGTCCCCATAACCCTCTTCACGAGGTTCATCCAGGTTAAATACATACATTGTATTATCATCGACGACTTTAAGGGTTGCAAATCCATATGAATAATAAAGGTATCCATAAAACCGACCATCCGGGCCTAAAATTTTGCTGAGCCAGGGCTCGTACTGCGTGGTGGGATAAATCCATCGTGTCATCTCAATCAAGGTTTTTTGATCCTCGACCTTTTTCCAGCGATCACCCACCAGGGCCGTATCGTTATTTTTCGGATCGAACATGATCCCCAGAGGTGATCGAGCGTCGAATCCGTCATATTTGTCGGAATAATAAATATTGTAATCTTCCCATTTTTCGATTAGATCTTGAATGGTCACTTCATTCTGGCTTTGGGGTAACCGTATGAGCTTGCCGTAGTTCTGCTGCCATGAAGCACAACTGAAGATAACCAGAGCGATCAAGAGAACTCCGGTGAATCTATATTTTTTCATTTTTCCCATCTTTTCCTCCCCGACCCAACGTCCTTTTTTGGACTGCAGCAGCCCGCCCTTTTGAATTTCAAAGATTCTACCTGACAAGCCCATTTGCCGCAAGTATTTTACAGCAGAGGCGATATTCTCTCCAAAAGGGAAGGACCTGCAAAGGGTTCAGTATGTGAAATAACAATATCACAATATATTTTATACATATGCATTGAGCGGTAAAAGTCAATTTTAAATGTAGTTTTCAGCAGACTCCGCGTTCTCCCCTACTGTTAAGTCACTGAAATAACGAAGCCACTCCGCCAACCCGCCTGCCATGCGAGGCACGAGCGGGCAGGTATCGTTACATGGGGAAGCGTGCCCCTTGAACACGTAGGTCTTGAAATGCCTTTTTGTATGACCTCATTCGTCGTTGTCGGGTATCAGTTCGCGCGTTTCCCACCAAGCTTGGCCGTAATTGATAAATAACTGCTCGCCGGCAGAAACGTCTTTTATCGTATGAAAAACGATCAGATCCCGATCCGTGTCGTGCCAATATTCGGTATTGTGATTATCGGAATGGTTGAAAATACTTCCCCATCCCAGGGGAAAGGAGTAGTATTCGGATTCAGTTCCCGAATTTTCATTGTCCGGCTCCAGACTGTAAACGTAGTCATCTATAATCCCCCCGCAATCTTCCGTTCTGATGCGCAAGTGGTGGCATTCTTCCAATGTCGTGTCAGCTGGAATATGTTCGGTTGCGAAAACACCATGGCCGTATTTGGATGGCGCCACAACCACATGGGGATGCTTGAACAAGGGTTGAGACGAGAGTTTGCTCATTGTTCATTTCCGTTATATTTTTGCCAAAAACCGGTTGCTTAGCACCCGGTAGTCAATGCAACGATTAAAGCACTTACGTGCTTGACTGTCGAGGGCGTGATTCCGCTTGCCGTGAGATATCCTGTCTGCTTTGGGCTCTTTCCGGGGCTTTCCCATTGGGAAAATAACATGGCTGTTTTCACTATGTTCATGATGTCACTTGGGGTCAATTCCATCCGGGCAGAGAAAAAGTCTGGAACTGCTGATCATCAAAGTCATTAAAATCATTTTGCCATGTTACTTATGCAACGATAGGGTTTGTATGGCATAATGTTCTCCTAATGTCAAAAAGGCAATCCCGCTTTTTCTTGGGAAAAGAATCGGAAGGATAGGGTCCGGCCGGAAAAATTAAATTTTTGTTTGACTTAGTCCAAATACTGTTTGGTTTAATCTTTAAACAAGCGGCTCTTTTTTTTAGCCCCTTGTCTAAAAGAAAAAATAGATTGACGGAAAGGAGGACTACTCCAATGACCGATACATTAAGAAGAGATATTACAGGTGAATGTTTAGGAGAATGCCGAGACCGCGTTAGAGAAGGCGAAGAAGAACGACAGGATGAAATCAGGCTCTCCAATGTTGAAACTCCGGAGTCGTACCCGGAGGCACATTGGGCGAGATCCAGGAATGAACAGCCCGGTGTTTTTGGCGGTCACGTGTAAATAAAAATAATGACTTCGTGAAATTAATAAAAATAGAGATATAGAAAATAACAACAAATCCTGATAGAGGATAGGAGATAAAAAGGGCGTCCGATTTGGCCGCCCTTTTT
>JAQYVT010000097.1 GCA_030145345.1 Desulfobacterales bacterium | reverse complement strand
GCATACCCGCTATCAAACAAAACGTTTCCGGATGTAAAGCCATTATCAATAGTACGTTCGATCATCATCACTGCCAGATCTGATATTGGTTTCTGCAGGCAACAGTATTATATTCGCTTTTCTGTTTGTCATCGTCCAGCATAATTTGTTTTTATTCTTCAATTACAAGCTTGCTAATCTTATAAAGCTAAACAGACCGGATATTTCCGCGTTTACAATCCACACTTCTCAGAAAACTCTTACGGTCTCCTATCTAGTTTGGGCAGGCTATTTTATGGAGTTGTACCCCACAGCGCTCATTCCGTGTATTGCCTACCACCTAACCCAATCCATTTCAGACACAATCCTGGCGACTAGAATGCGAAAGAAAGCTGATATTCTTCTACCGACACTAGACCGTGGAAGATAGAACGAGTATTCACCGGCCCGATGATCAACCGGCATCAATAATAAAACAACAATAAATAAACTCGCCATGTGTCAGCTATTTTAACAGACTGTATAATTTTTTTTAACAGGTGGCCGGTCATCATCAGCCTGGATGGATATTTTTTTTCAGATTGAATTTGAGCCACATGATGTTGCAGCCTTAACCGGATCATTTGTTGTTGCTTCAGCTGAGTTGTGGGGTCCGCTACATCCCGATATATAAGACAATATTGCGATATTCAACCCGATTGAAATCACACCGAAAATCAGACCTCTTTAAAAACCGGACATGGCTTTAGCGCATAATGAATTCCTTAATGAAGGCAGCTTATGGCATGTTCCTTGCTTTGAATGCAGGTTTGAATGCTGGCTAGTTTGCTTTTAAAAATATAGAAAAATAAATTTCATGCCCCATGCCGTAACAAAATGGGAAACGGACAGGGTGGAAGTCGCATTTATAAATAAATTCAGTTCAGGACTTGGACACCAGTAAACCGGGATAAGGAGGAGAACGAAATGGAAATCAATAGGCGGCAGTTTTTCAAAATCTCAGGAGCGTCTGCTGTAGGAATCGCTTTTGGAACCCTTGGATTCGATATGACCCCCATCGAGTCCTATGCCTATTCCTTGCGGATCATTCATGCAAAACAGACCCCGACAATCTGTCCTTACTGTGCTGTCGGATGCGGAATACTCGTTCATACCATTGACGGAAAGGTAGTGAATACCGAAGGAGACCCCGACCATCCGATTAATGGAGGGAACCTCTGCAGCAAAGGCATGGCGGTTTATCAGTTGTCACATAACAACCCTAACCGTCTCACAAAACCTTTATGCAGGCGTCCATACGCGGACAAGTGGGAGGAAGTGTCGTGGGATGTTGCTTTGGATAAAATTGCCCTTCATATCAAAAAATCCCGTGATGAAGCTTTCGAAACGACGAACGCGAAAGGTCAAACAGTCAATCGTACCATGGGCATCGCATCCCTTGGCAGTGCGGCCCTGGACAATGAAGAATGCTTTCTCTATCAGAAATTTTTACGTTCTCTTGGGTTGGCATATATTGAACATCAGGCGCGTATCTGACACTCCGCAACAGTAGCGGCTCTGGGAGAGTCGTTCGGACGCGGTGCAATGACCAATCACTGGATTGACATAAAAAACAGTGATTATATTCTGGCCATGGGGAGCAATCCGGTCAAAAATCATCCAATTTCCTTTAAATGGGTTCAGAAGGCCATAGAAAATGGTGCCGTCGTTATCAGTGTGGATCCAAGATACACAAGGACTTCCAGGAAATCCCATATCTATGCCCCCCTTCGGTCTGGGACCGATATCGCTTTTCTCGGGGGAATGATCAAGTATATTCTAGATAAGCATCTCTATTTTGAAGAATATGTCCGGGAATATACCAATGCTTCCTTCTTAATCAATCCGGACATACAACTTCCCGGAGAAAAAAAAGGCGTTTTTTCCGGTCTTGAGGCCGTAAAGACAAAAGAAGGATACGTGGACGGGAAATACGATAAGTCGACTTGGTCTTATCAGAAGGATGACGCCGGCGTCATCAAAAAAGACAAAACGCTTCAGGATCCCAACTGTGTGTTTCAGTTGTTGAAGAAACATTATTCTCGTTATACGCCGGAAATGGTGACGTCCATTACCGGCACGCCGAAAGACAGCCTGATAAAAGTATATTCAACCTATGCCGAATCCGGCGCATCGAACAAATCCGGAACTGTACTTTACGCCATGGGCTGGACGCAGCATACCGTAGGTACTCAGAATATCCGGGCCATGAGTATCATCCAGCTTCTCCTCGGCAACATGGGCATGGCCGGTGGTGGCGTCAATGCCCTCAGGGGAGAGTCCAATGTGCAGGGATCAACCGATCATTGCCTTCTTTTTCACATCCTGCCGGGATACCTGAAAACCCCCAAGGCATCCCAACAAACGTTCCGGACGTACAATAATGAAAACACGCCCGAATCAAGCGACCCTCTGAGCGCCAACTGGTGGGCCAATTATCCGAAATACAGTGCCAGCTTGATCAGGGAATTTTACGGGAAAGATGTACCGCTTGACGAGGCGTATCATTATCTGCCGAAACTGGATGACGGTGTTGATTATTCCTGGCTGACCATTTTTGACCAGTTGTACCAGAAAAAATTTACCGGCTTTTTTTCCTGGGGACAAAATCCTGCTTGCAGCGGTGCGAATGCAAACAAGAGCCGGGAAGCTTTGACCCAACTGGACTGGTTGGTGACGGTCAATCTGTTTGATAATGAAACCGGATCATTCTGGCGAGGACCGGGCATGAACCCTAAAAAAATAAAAACCGAGGTGTTGATGCTTCCATGTGCGGCATTCTTTGAAAAAGAAGGGAGTATTACCAACAGCGGCCGGTGGATGCAATGGCGATACAAGGCAGTATCCCCCCCCGGCGAAGCTATGCCGGATGCGGATATCATAAATGCCTTATACATTCGGGTTAAAAAACTGTATGAAAAAGAACCGGGAGCATTTGCCGATCCCATCTTAAAGTTACGATGGGAATATGGGCCAAAAAATGCCGACGGAGATGTGACACACATTGATCCCCACATGGTGGCAAAAGAGATTAACGGGTATTTTCTTGAAGATAAAATCATTAAGGGCAGGCTTTACAGCAAAGGCTCACTGGTACCCAATTTTACCTTTCTACGCGACGACGGGTCCACCTCATCCGGCAACTGGCTGTACTGCAATTCCTATACGGAAGACGGAAATATGGCGGCAAGAAGAAATAATAAAGATCGCTCCGGCATCGGTTTGTTTCCCGGATGGTCCTGGTGCTGGCCGCTGAATCGAAGGATTTTATATAATCGCGCGTCCGTAAATTTGGAAGGGAATCCATGGGCACCCGACAAACCGGTTATCTCCTGGCATCGCAATGTATGGAAAGGGGATGTGCCGGATGGCGGCTGGCCGCCGCTTTCAGCAGGTGCCAAGTCACGATATCCATTTATCATGCAGGCCGAAGGCCACGGTCATGTGTTCGGCCCCGGACTGAAAGACGGCCCGTTCCCGGAACACTACGAACCTCTTGAAAGCCCCCTGGGAAGAAATCCGCTGTCACCTCAATTTGTGAGCCCGGTGATAAAGCGCTGGGACCGGGATAAAACACTTAAGAATGTAAACAAACGGGCAAAAAACAATAACCGCTACCCGTTAGTATGCACGACATATCGCGTGGCCGAGCACTGGCAAACCGGTGTCATGACGCGTTGGCAGCCATGGCTGGTGGAACTGGAACCCGGCATGTTTGTTGAGATGAGCAAGGAACTGGCTGATATAAAAAATATAAAGAACGGTGAAAAAGTGCGCGTCACATCGGCCAGAGGTACCGTTGACGCTATTGCCCTCGTCACCGTGAGATGGCTGCCTTTTAAGGTCGATGGAAAAATAATTCACCAGGTAGGAATTCCCTATCATTACGGATGGGTAACAACATCCGAAAGGGTGTATCATTCGAACGACAAAAAACCGGAATACTTTACCTTCGGCGACAGCGCCAACCTTGTGACTCCGAATATTGGAGATGCAAACACCATGATACCCGAAAGCAAGGTGTTTATGGTCGATATCATCAAACTATAGGAGAAAAAAATGGAATTCTCAATTTGCATAGACATATCAAAATGTACGGCGTGCAGGGCCTGTCAGGTGGCATGCAAGAGCTGGAATAAACTCAAGGCGGAACAAACGGAAAACAAAGGAAGCCATGAAAATCCACCTGATCTTTCGGCAAACAGCTGGAACCGGATTGTATTTATGGAAACCCGGCTGCTCAACGGCGCTATCGACTGGTCATTCTTTAACGACCGGTGTCACCATTGCGAAGATGCGCCGTGCATGTATGCCGCGGACAGCGTGCCCGGAGCGATTATCACGGATGACACCGGTGCGGTCATTTATACGGAAAAAACATCACAGCTTGACTACGACAGCATTTTGTCCGAATGTCCGTTTGATATTCCCAGGCTCGACGAAAAGACGAACAGAATCTATAAATGCAACATGTGCATTGACCGCATAACAAACGGTCTCAAACCCGCGTGTGTTACTGCTTGTTCAACAAGCACCTTAAATTTCGGAACAAAAAAAGATATGCTGAAACTCGCTTATGATCGAATTAAAGCGCTGGGTAGAGATGCGAACCTGTATCCTGGGGAAGAATACAATACGTTTTGGGTTTTACCGGAAAACCAGGATCGCTATCCTATCACAAAAAAAGAACAGAACAAGCCCTACCGAATCGCCAGGAAGACATTTTTAAAACAGCTATCTAAAAAGCTGATTGGCTATGCGATGCCTGTATAAGCGCAGCATGTAAAGGAGATATCCTTTGAACCTAAAATCATGCAAAGATAATGAAACATTTTATAAAATAAAATCCGGAAGGAAAGGGGGTCAAGTATAGAAAAAGAAAATAATCAATCAATAATTAAGGTTCTTCTCCAATTTAGTTGGAGAAGAGGGTCCAAGGATTCACACAAGCGTTTGATCAGCATTATTTTAAAAATGACGAATATATCTCAAGCAAAATATTTCAAAGAAGACGATGATCTTCGCCGTGCGAGTGTTACGATGGGTTATATTTTACCATAGGCATCCCGCCTATGGCTGATCCTTAGAATAAGAGCCGTGTTTTCAATAATAGTGTAAATGACTCGATAGTCTCCAATTCTAAACTTCCGCAAGCCCGTAAATTTTCCTGCTAACAGGGGAAAGGTATCTGCTTTTTCAGGTAGATCCTGCTCTATTTTATCCAGAATTCTTTCCGCATCATCTTTGCTTAATTTCTTTAGGTCTCGGGAGACGGACTTTTTGAACGCAATTTTATAGCTCAAGCTCTTTCCTCATATCTCCGATGGAAATAACCGGGTCAGAAGTGTCATGCAACCGATCAATGGCTACCTGAATGTCGGCAAGTTCGGTTAAATAGGCCTCCAGAGCTTTTTGAATGTGAAAAGATTTCGGTCTTTCTGTTTCTTTTGAAATTTCAGATAGTTTTGATGCGAGTTCATCTGATATTCTTACTGAAATTGCTGTGCTCATACACCACCTCCAATGTATTTTTATGTAATACACTGTAAGCATTGTCAGAAAAAAATGCAAGATTTTTTATTGGTTAGAAAAATATAACGCATGTTGGGTTTAAATTTTTATCTTGACATATACCAATGTCAGTTGTACATTATTTTGTACATGTACAGGAGGTGTCACATGAAAGCTATTTCATATACCGCAGCACGGCAAAATCTTGCAAAAACGATGGAAAACGTGTGCAAAGACCATGCACCGGTTATTGTCACACGTAAAAAAACCGATTCCGTGGTCATAATGTCCCTTGAGGACTATGAGGCCTTGGAGGAGACTGCTTACCTGTTGCGTTCTCCGAAAAACACAAGGCGACTAATTGAATCCCTCGTTCAGCTCGAAGAGGGTCAAGGATCAGAAAGAGAGCTTTTAGATTGAAGCTCATATTTTCAGATCATGCTTGGGAGGATTATCTGTATTGGCAAAAAACTGACAAGAAAATCCTCCGGCGAATAAACAGTCTCATCAAAGAGATCAAACGCGATCCATCTGAGGGGCTTGGAAAACCCGAGCCTCTCAAACATGCTCTATCAGGGTACTGGTCGCGACGAATCGATGAACAGCACAGAATCATATACAAAGCTTCTTCAAATTCCCTCTATATAGCTCAGCTTCGTTTCCACTATTGATCTATTCGAAACCCAACGCTGGTAATCAGCCGCGCGGCTTTTCGCGGCGGCTGTATTAGCAGCGTTCAAGTAAGCCGCTTCGCGGCAGATAAGATCTTCAGTTAATTCCCTCAAATAAAGCCCATCCGCGACAGGTTGCAAAAACTTTTAATTCTCTGTCATACCTCTATTGGATCCCCATCCAATAAACCCTTAAAAAGAAAGGAGATAGGTTATGATGCAGAATTACTACGATCAATCCATGAGAGCCCTGCAACTTGCCGGGATGAGCGAGGGTACACAGCAATGCTATACGAGATCCGTTCGCATGCTCTTCGATTTTTACAACAAAATCCCCGATCAAATCACCGAAGTGCAACTTCAAGATTATTTCCTGCATCGCAAAAACAAAGATAAATGGTCACCCGCCACGATGCGGATTTGCTACAGTCAGGGCAGGGCGCTTCACTACTGCCATTCAAAAGTATAGTAGAACTGCCTGGGTCGCATCTTTCTTTAATATGCTGCATGATTTGAGGAAGATTTCAGGAAGGCGTTTCAAGCAACAGATGGTAATGGTTGTCCATCAAACAGAATACATGAATAACTGCATCATATCTTTTTGTAGCGATTCAAAATATTCAAGAAACTTTTTCCTGTCACGCTTGCTCTTGAATACATCTTTCCGTTCATTACCCCGGGAAGTCACATGATAAAAGGCGCCGGGATAGGTTTTTCTCAAGGGACGAGCCATTATCCATCCTTTCTATATTCGGCTAAGGTGATAACGAATCTTAAAGCCTTTTACCAAGCTGTTTGGCAAGAATGAAGACCTGACCCCGCTATATTTTCGGTTGAGCGACTCCGTGCCTCCTCCTGTACTGTTGCTCCGTGGAGGATCTTATTTGATATCTCAATAAAATCTTTCAGGTTCTCCGCCAATTCCGCCGTAACGATGGTTTCGCGTCGAAGTTCGTCAATTTGACGCAGAACAGACCGGCCCCTAATCCGGTCGTGATCCTCCAAGGTTAGTCTAGAGAGGCGAAATAGCTCTCTTTCAATGGATAAGCGCATCTGTGCCATAGAGAGCTGAGAGTCGCCATGAGTTAAATAAGCGGTCTCTTTCAGTATACGGTCAGAAATCGACACTATTTCATCTTTCTGGCTTTTTTCTATCCTTATCAGCAAGATCGTTGAATTTTATTGGGGTTGATTCGCCGGGATATTTGATCTCTCGAACTTCGTTAAAGCGTGCTTTAGTTCCTTTGCGAAAAGCAAGCGCAAGCACAAGGATTGCAACGGGCCAAGCGAGACCTATAGCGATCTGAGATAGAATTGAAAACCAAGTTTCAGTCATATTATTTCATTCCGCCGAACATGTATTGGTTGACCTAAGTGAAATATGGAAATTGTCACTTTTGACAACTAAATCAGAGTTAATAAAATACTGTTACGGAAATAACTTGCCGTAAAATTAAAATATATTTTGTTTTTAGAATATTTGTCAATGCGGCTCATATATCAAAAAATGTCATATAAGCCGAAATGAGCTAATGGTGTCACATCAGTCTTAGCAACATCCATGAGAAGTATCGATTCATTTTAATCAATAATCAAGGTTTGGCCCCGTGTCTTTACGGGCGGGTTTGGTGCAGATCATAGATTCCGCTTATTGCGGGGCGCGTTAAGCTCTGACTCTCTCGACAGAAGACGAAAGATAGAACCAACGAGTCGTTTGTCAAGAAATCTGATTCGAAGACGGAAGATTTATTCATTATTTTTAGGTTTCCGATCTATAGGAGTAGTTTTTTCCTTGACAACCGAAGGCCATATAGATGTTAGAAGGATTTATCATACATTTCATCTGCAATGTTTCCGTCGCAAATTTTGGTCACCGGACCTGTCATGGTGGCTACAAATTCATTGTCAAACTGAATTTTAATTTGTCCACCGGGCATATGCACTGTAATATCCGCATCGCATAGACCAAGTCTGCGTGCAACTGCAGCCGCCGCTGTGCTGCTACTCCCTGAAGCCAATGTGTAGCCTGCTCCACGCTCCCATATTTCAATCTGGATATTTTGACGGTCTATAATCTTCATAAATTGAACATTTGTACGATTTGGAAAACGAGAATCTGTTTCAATTGACGGGCCGTAGCGATGGGCCACTTCTGACGTCGGATGTTCCATTAGTACAACACAGTGAGGGTTGCCGACTGTTGCAGCGCAAAATTTCAGAACATTTCCATCCATTTCGATTTCTTCGTTCAATACTTCTCGTCGAGCTCCAACAACAGGGATAGCTTCGCTGTCGAAGCTTACATTTCCCATTTCTACCTTCACGCTCTTGCCGTCAGCACTGACTTCACATGCGACTGCGCCACCAAGTGTCTTAACAGTGAAAGATTTGCTGCCTACAAGGCCCTTATCCCAAAGGTACCTTGCAAAGATTCGCAGACCATTTCCGCTTTTCTCTGCTTCGCTTCCGTCAGGGTTGTAAATCTTCAGACTGAAGTCACACGATCGACTATCCAGAGGGCCGAGCAAAATGCCATTAGAGCCCACGCCATAGTTCCGGTGGCATATCAAACGGATCACATCCTGACTCAATTCATTTTTAAGATCAGAAGGATGAATTACGATGTAGTCGTTTCCAAGAGCATGATAATTTGCGTATTTCATTTTTATATTCTAACAACTAGTATTATTGGACCTAAATATTTTGATAAACGGGTACAAATTGAGTCCAATAAAGTTCAAAGAAGATTATAGGCTTATAACATTTATTTTATATAATTTCAATATTTTATATTTTGATTTCACTGTGGTGCCACATGGTGATATGCGAACAAATCGAGTCTTATAAACCCAAACCGTTGGGTTTGAGGGTTCAGGGTTCAGGGGGCAGAAGACAGCGATCAGGTGCCGGGTGTCAGGGGTCAGGGGTCAGGGACCAGGGGCAGGGAATATGGATCAGGGGTCCCCAGTTAAACTTAAAACGGACAGGTTTCACCCCGATGGAATATAAATTTCAAATGCATTCCATTGGACACAGCAGGATAAACGCTGCTCCTTTTCTCAGAAAAATTTAACGGGGCAAGCAGGGATCAGAGGTCAGAATGAGGTGCCCACGCCGATGCCAAAATGGATAATCGGTCGGGTTTGCATTTCCTTTGGCCAAAGTTTGATCTCAATGGGTTCCAAAAGAGGATAGGCATATTCGAAACCACCGATCGGCAGAACCTTACTCCCTTTGAGTGTTCCCGCTACAGTGAGGAACAGATCCTTTTGATAGACAGCCGGATCGAGGAACTGATTGGTTTGGACAATAAAGCGGCCTTCGGATTGATCGGAATTCACGGGCCGGTCATTGGCGCCGAGGGCAAGTTGCAGAACATAGAGTTCGGACAGGGGAGGGGAGGCTTTGGCTTCTATAATCCTGCCGCCGAGCATGAGGACCTCACCGTTATAGACATCCGGCGTTTTTTGTAGCGCAGAGAACGACCCCGTATAGGTAACCATTGATCGTGACTGCTGGGAAATCCCCGGGGCGCAGCCCATCACGAGCATAATGAAAAAAATGCCGAGAATGTAAACGGCATGTTTGAGCGTCATGTTCTTTTCTTTTCAACAAGTCCGATCAAAGTGTTTTTAAACCCTGGGCTGTCCTGTTTGGATTCAGATTGGAGCGCATCGGTTTCAAGGCAATCGGCAAAGAATTCATGGGGTGTTTTCCCGGGTGCGATGAACAGTGTCAGGGCAACGGTGGTTTCACTTCCGGGAACTTCAGGGGGATCTGCCATAGCTTCGATTTCAGCGGGCCAGGGGTCGGTGGCCAGGTTTTCAAGGTATTTTATGAGTTCGTCTTGCCAGGTGGCCCGTGCTTCAGGGTCCGGAACCCCTGCCGGAACGGCGTCGAAACGGGTCACCTCCTCCATCTCGGGCATCCGGTCTTGGAGAAGATCCAAAACCGCCCGGCTGCTGGTGATGAAGAGCCCGGACACCTGGGGGTCCTGTTGCATCAGAAGGGCCCAGGATTCTATCCGCTCCTGGGTCATGTAATGGCCTGGATCGTCGGTTTCCAATGCTTTAATTGCGGCAGCCCGGGCCGGATCATCCTCGTTTTCCCCTTTGAGTTCTTTCATGAAATCTTCTTCCATGGCTTCAACCGTCACAAGATCCCGGGTCAATCGGTCGTTCTGAAGGTCGAGCTCCTGGGCCATATGAAGAAACAATCGGGCGTGGAGCAGGGGATCGGGTTTTTCAGGAGACGGGGTTTTTTCACCGGTTTTTTTGATAAGCGCCCGTATCTGTGAAGAAGAGGATTCATCAAAAAAGGGAATTTTATCGGCCATGAATTTTAAAAAACCGATTTCGCTTCCCCGGTGAACATCGGCCCAGGTACGATATTCTTTGACAATGGCATCCAGTTTTTCGCCATCATCGGTTACCGGTATCCGTATCTCGAGGATGCCGGTGTCGGCGGATTCTTGCATCTCATCGGGGATTTTTGAAGTTGCGAGCTGATACACCGCAGTTTGCGCGAAGCACGCGGCCAGTGCTTGCGCCGTGGGTTTGGAAATATATGTAAATGGAAAGTATATGGGTTTCATGGTTCCTCTCTTGGGTTTGTTATATTCAGCGTCACGAATCTTTGCGTAACGTTAATATCGTTTCAGACAGGATCAACAGGATTGATTGGATTTAACTTTGGACTTTCTGCCTTCCCAGAAGAAAGGCAGAAAACTCAATCCGCCTGTGGCGGAAAATAGTCGTGCAAGAATACTCCAAGCAATTTGAGAATATCCTCGTTACTGTTGGGCCGTAATAAAAGAAATTTACTTTCCTCGTAGAGGAATAAAGTTTTTTGTCTTTCTTCCCCGTTTTATATGGGACAGGTAAGATAAACAAAAATAAAATATCCTGATGATCCGGTAAATCCTGTCTAAAAATTAGTTTTATTTGTGCGCATCTATTTGTGCATTAATCGGTTATTTTTGGGTCCTTGATATCAATCCCCCGGGCTGTCAGCTGATCGCGAATCCGGTCGGCCAGATCCCAGTTTTTCTCGCGCCGGGCCCGATCTCTTTGCTCGATCAGACGCTGCACCTCGGGGTCATGGATGTCATCTTTAAAATCGAATATTTTCAGTACGGAATCGATTCCCCGAAAGGTGTCGATAATTTTCGAGGCACCATCGGGATCCATACGGTTTTCAAGGGTCAATTTGTTGATGGTTCTGACGTTATTGAATATGGACGCCATGGCCGCCGACATATTCAGGTCGTCATCCATGGCGGTTTTAAACCCGTGCTTCAGGTCGTACAGCACTTGATCGAGTTCGGGATACGGAGTCGGGCCCGGTTTAATCTGAATGAGGGAATGAATGCAGGAATCGAGCCGTTTTAACGACCGCTTGGCCTCTTCGAGCCGTTCTTTGGAAAAGGCAATCGGTTTTCGGTAATGTCCGTAAAGGAGCCAGTATCTGATTTCCCGGCCGGTGTACCCCATGTCCGTCAAATCGGACAGGGTATATACGGCCCCCTGTTCATCGACTTTTTTCCCGTCCAGGAGGACCCGGTCGCAGTGGACCCAGTATTTTGCAAGGGGTTTTCCGGTGACGGCTGCGGCGATTGCGATCTCGTTTTCGTGATGGGGAAACATCAATTCCCGGGAACTGGTATGAATATCATAGGTTTCCCCGAGATATTTCATGGCCATGGCCGTACACTGAATATGCCAGGAGGGACGGACATTGCCCCAGTCGGTCTTGGTGAATATTCCCCGTTTCAACTCGGAGAGTCTCGATCGTTTCAGGAGGGTAAAATCCCTGGGATTGTCCTTTTCATATTCATCCAGATCCACCGTCGCTCCCAGCCTGATTTTATTGATGTCCACCCCGGACAGCTTGCCGTAATCGGAAAATCGGGAGATGTCGAAATACAAGGATCTCAATTTTTCATAGGCATATCCATTTTTCACGAGCTTTTCAGACAGGGAAACCATGTCGTGAATATGTTCGCTGGCTTTGGGGTAATTCGAGGCCGGCTTGATGTCGAGAACCTCCAGATCCTTTTTGAACGAATCGATATGTTTTTGGGTGAACTCGGACAGATCCAGACCTGCTTTTTCAGATCCGTCGATGGTTTTATCGTCCAGATCGGTGATGTTCATGATGTGCGTGACATCATACCCCCGGTATTCAAGATACCGGCACAAAAGATCTGAAAAGATGAAACGCCGGCATTCCCCCAGGTGCATTCTTGCGTGTGCCGTGGGCCCGCAGGAATACATGGTGACCTTCCCCGGCAAAAGGGGCTCGAACGACTCCTTGCTGCGGCTCAAGGTGTTGAACAGTTTGAGGCTGATCTTTTCCTTTACGGCAAAAAGCTCGGTGCTGAGGTACCGTTCTCCCCCGTCCGGAAAGATCACCACAATGGTTCCATGGGTGAGTTCTTCGGCTTTCTTTCGGGCGATCACCAGGGCGGCCCCGCTGCTCATTCCCACGAAGATCCCTTCTTCTTTTGCCAGGCGCCGGGTCATCTCAAAGGCTTCTTCGTCATCGATATTCACGATTTCATCCAGAAGATTCTTTTCGAATATTTCCGGACGATAGGCCTCTTTCATGTTTTTCAGCCCCTGGATTTTGTGCCCCAGATACGGCTCGACCCCCACGATGCGGATATCGGGGTTGTA